>NZ_JBKFTO010000014.1:0-209650 GCF_050432925.1 Pseudomonas sp. 18175
GATGCATCGCCGATGGTAGTGTGGGGTTTCCCCATGTGAGAGTAGGTCATCGTCAAGATTAAATTCCAAAACCCCTGATTGCTAACGCAGTCAGGGGTTTTGTTTATGTAGAAGTCCATGAATTTCATCGGCACGTTGCTAGCGCAACGTGCCGGTACACAGAATTTCTTGACGACCATAGAGCATTGGAACCACCTGATCCCATCCCGAACTCAGCAGTGAAACGATGCATCGCCGATGGTAGTGTGGGGTTTCCCCATGTGAGAGTAGGTCATCGTCAAGATTAAATTCCGAAACCCCTGTCTGCTAACGCAGACAGGGGTTTTGTCGTTTAGAGGCAGCGTAACGCCCCGGTGAACCTCGGGAGCATTCAACGTATCACTTTGCGACAGTCACAAAAAAGCCAGCGCCTGACAGCAGACACTGGCTTGTCTTGAACAATAGATCAGAACTGGTAGCTCACCGTCGCGCTCACGTTACGTTCTTCCCCCAGATAGCAAAAGTTGAGACTGGCACAAGACGCCACATACGTCTCATTGGCCAGGTTGTTGGCATTAAGCCTTACGTCCATCCCTTTCAGCCCAACCTTACCCAAGTCATACCCTAACGAGGCATCGAGCAAGGTATAAGACGGCACCTTCAGTGTGTTCTCCGCATCCGCCCAGCTGTAGCCCACGTATCGAACGCCGCCGCCCAGCCTCAACCCGTCCAGGGCGCCGTTATCAAACTGGTAATCTGCCCACACAGAGGCCATATGCCGAGGCGCCTGCGTCGGGGAGTTTCCCTTGTTTTCGATCAAATTGTCGGGGGTGCTCAAAGTGCTCACCATGGACTTGGAATACTCGATATCGGTAAGCGTATAGCTGCCCAAGAGTTTGAGGTTGTCGGTCAACTGCATATGCGCTTCCAGCTCCAGGCCCTGAGAGCGGACGGCGCCCACCGCGCGATAGAAGTTCTCCTGCGGTAGTTTGGTTGCCAGGTTTTCCTGGTCGATACGAAACCATGACGCGGTAAACAGGTTGTCGGTCCCCGGTGGTTGGTACTTCACCCCTACTTCCCATTGCGTCCCATCAGTAGGGGCCAGTGGGTTGCCCGCGCTGTCTGAATAAGAGTTGGGATTGAAGGATTCCGAGTAACTCACATAAGGCGCGAGTCCGTTATCAAACAGATACAACGCGCCTGCCCGCCCAGTGAGCTTGGTCCGTCTATCACTGATCTCAGTGCCTACCGGCCGGCTCGCCTCCGCGATTCGATTTTCATCTGATGTCTCTACCCAATCTTGGCGTACCCCAAGGGAAAATCGCCATTTATCCAGTTCGATCAGGTCTTGCAGATAAACCCCGGTCTGTTCCAGACGGCGCAGATAGCTGGTGGGACTGCCGTAGGTGATAGCGGAATTACCGTAGACCGGGTTGAATGCGTTGATCGGCTGCAACGCCCCGTTCGTCCAGTCCACCACCGTCTTACGTCGCTGATAATCGGCGCCCATCAGCAACGTATGTTTGGTCGCACCCGTAAAAAACTCAGCTTGCAGCACATTGTCGATGATGAACGCATGCAGTTTTTCATCACCTCCCGAGTAATAGCGATTGAGCTCGTTACTGGTCGGTGTGGTCCAGCCATAGGCATACACCTGGTCGAGCTTCACCTTTGAGTCCAGGTAACGAAAGTTCTGCCGTGCGGTGAAGACATCATTAAAGCGGTGCTCAAACTGGTAACCAAACGACTGCTGATCCCGCTTGTAACCATCAACGCCTGGCTCACCTTCAAAGAAATGACTGGAGATCCGCTGACCATTGCGCTGATGCAATGCGCCATCCGCCGGCATGCCGCCGTGATAGCCACCATCAGGGTCATGCTGCAGATAGGCTTGCAGGGTCAGTGAGGTGTCTTCGGTGAAGTCGATACTTAGGGTAGGCGCCAGGGCGTAGCGTTTTTCTTTGGCATGGTCGAATTGAGTATCGGATTTATCCGCCAGCCCTGTGAGGCGATAGGCAATACGCTTGTCGTCATCCACAGGCCCGCTGAAGTCAAAACCCATTCCTCGCTGCCCGTTGGTCCCCACAGTCGCTTGGATCTGATGATAGGGCTCGAACAACGCCTTTTTGCTGGTGAGCGCAACCAAGCCGCCCGGTGAACTACGCCCATACAGCACCGAAGAGGGCCCCTTGAGAATATCCACGCGCTCCAGGAAATACGGATCAACTTGCATCGTACTGTAGGTGCCGCTGTCCCCCATGGACTTCAGCCCGTCCAAGTAGATGTTATCCACTGAACCATCATTGAAGCCGCGCATCGCCACATAGTCATAGCGATGCGTTGCGCCGTAGGGGTTGGTCAGCACCCCTGGCGTGTAGCGCATGGCCTGGGCAACGGTCTGAGAGCCCTGGTCGTCCATTTGTTCGCGCGTTACCACGGAGACCGTCTGCGAGGTTTCCAGCAGAGCCGTACTGGTCTTGGTGGCGATCTGGCTGTGCGTCGCGTTGTAGCCGTCCATGCTGCCCAGCGCATTGCCCAAGGCAAAGCCCTTGATGTCAGTCGTGGGTAGGGTAAGTGCATTACTTTCCGGCAGCGCCAGCAAGACGAAACTGACGCCGTCCTCGGAAACCGCCTGTAATCCTGAGCCGACCAACAAATGACTCAAACCGTGCACGACCGAGTATTCACCGTGCAGCCCATCCGATTGCCTGCCCTGCGTTTGCGCGGGTGTGCTGGAAAGGGTGATGCCTGCCTGTCGGGCAAATTGATTGAGGGTCTCACTCAAAGGGCCGGCCGGGATCTGGTAACGCTGATGGGCCTGCTCGGGGCTTGTTTCGGCAGCCGTGCCAGTGAGCGGCACCATGCCAATGCCCATCGCTGTCGATAGCAATGCAGCCCGTATGGCTTTTCTCAATAGTGGGTGGGAAGAGTCGTGGAAAAAACGCACAGTCATGATCAAGATCCGTAGAGGCCGGTGAAGGCAGAGTGAATGGCTTACTGTCTAAGCCGGACTCACGGAAAAAAGCCGCCAAAAAAACCGGAAATTAAACGGCGCGTTCCAGGCTCACCCACCAGCGGGTGCGATAGCGCAGTTGAACCGGCAGCGTTTGCGGCAGGACCGCCAGCAACTTATCGGTATCTTCCAGGCGGAAAACCCCCGAAAGCCGTAAGTCGGCGATCTCCGAGGAACATCCCAGATAGCCATGGCGATAGCGCCCGACTTCGGCAAGAAAGTCTGCAAGGCGCATACCCCGAGTAACGATCAGCCCATCAGCCCAGGCACCCACATCCATGTTGATGGGCGGAGCAGGGACCACTTCGGTCTGACGCACAAGGTAGCTTTCCCCTGCATGAACCTGGGTCGAAAGCCCATCTGCCTGATGGGGTGAATGAATGGCTACGTTGCCACTCACTACACTCAGTAATGTGCACTCTGCGTCCTGGCGCACGGAAAAACGCCCATCAATGCCTTCGAGCAAACCATGGCGTGTTTGAACCAGCAAAGGGGCTGACGTTGAAGTACCGCAGGTCACCAGGATTTCCCCGCGCACAAGCTTGATCAGGCGCTGCTGCGGGTTGAAGTCCAGGTCTACTGCACTGTCGGTATTCAGTTGCAAGCGCGTGCCATCCGGCAATTGAATGCTGCGCCGTTCGCCGGTAGCTGTTGCGAGGTCGGACGTCCAACGCTGCCAACCTGTCAGGTCCCGGCTTACCCAGGCTGCCGAGCTTGCTATCAGCACGCCGGACAACATTTTCAGCGCCTGACGCCTTCCCAACCCCTGCGCGCTGGTCTCCAGCGCCCTATGCGCCCCTGGGATCGAGGTGAGCTGACTGCTCAACTCCTGTTGCAGCGCTTGTACACGTTGCCAGGCCAACTCGTGATCCTGATGAGCTTCACGCCATTGCTCGCATTGCGCATGCAGACGCACATTGCTGCGGTTATTGCGCAGGCGCAGCGCCCAACTGATGGCCTGCTTCACCACTTGGGGATCTGGCCCGGGCCGTGCGGCGTTACCCATCGACGTCATGTCTCATACCGCAGGACATAGCAGTGATAGAGCGCCTCGGCGACGTAGCGCTCCACCGTGCGCAACGACACGTTCATTTGCTCTGCGATTTGCTTGTACGTCAGCCCATCGCACTGAGCCAACAGAAATGCCCTACGTACCTTGGGCTTCAATCCTTCCAGAAGGCGGGCGATGCCTTCCAGCAATTCCAGTACAAGCGCACGTGCCTCCGCGCTCGGTGCCAACGCTTCGGGCAAATGGGCGATGGATTCGAAGTACGCTCGTTCGATTTCTTCACGGCGCCAGTGATCGATCACCAACCCGCGGGCAATGGTGCGCAAAAAAGCCCGAGGAGCCTTGAGTTCAAAGCGCTCGGTTTTTTGCAGCAAACGCACAAAGGTGTCTTGCGCCAGGTCTGCCGCATCACAGGCGTTGCCCAGGCGGCTGCGTAGCCACGTGTTAAGCCAGTTGTGATGGGTGAGATACAGCGTCTGTACAGCGCTTTCACCCAGGATGTATTCAGAAGATGGCATTCACGCAAACCTGGCCAAAAGTCACAAATGATAATTAGTCGCATTGTTTGGTAGGCAGGAATTTTTTGCAACTCTCATCCTTGTACGACAACCGCTGGTCGGTTTCCTACATAAAACAAGGATGAATCCTACAAATCGCTCAGTTTTGCCTTGGCTTGGCCGAAAGCCTGACGAGCCATGCGTGCACCGAAATAGAGCGGCCAAAGAAGCTGCCTATACCCAAACATGGGACGTTCCACTCGGCACGCTAACCCCCCTTTTGGCAAAAAGAAGTCGATGAAATGAATCTAAAGTTCAGTCATAAAATTCTGTTGGCCGCGTCAGGCGTCGTGGTTCTAGCCTTCGCGTTATTCACGCTTTACAACGACTACCTGCAACGCAGCACCATCAAGCAAAATCTGGAGTCGTCGATCCAACAGTCCGGTGAACTAACGGCCAGTAGTGTGCAGAACTGGCTCAGTGGCCGAATTCTGGTACTCGAAAGCCTCACGCAAAACGTTGCCCATCAGGGCAGTGGCGCAGACCTCCCAGGGCTGGTCGATCAGCCTGCGTTTACCTCGAACTTTCAGTTCACCTATGTCGGGCAAACCAACGGCGTGTTCACCCAGCGCCCAGACGCGAAAATGCCCGACGGTTACGACCCTCGCCAACGCCCTTGGTATAAGCAAGCTGTGGCCGCTGACAAACCCATGTTGACGCCGCCTTACATGGCCGCAGTCGGCGGGCAAATCGTGACCATCGCCATGCCGGTGAAAAAGAACGGCGAATTGCTCGGTGTGGTCGGTGGTGACCTGAGCCTGCAAACCCTGGTGAAGATCATCAACTCCGTGGACTTTGGCGGTATCGGCCATGCGTTCTTGGTCAGCGGCGATGGCCAGGTCATCGTCAGCCCTGACCAGGATCAGGTGATGAAAAACCTCAAGGACATCTACCCAGGCACCCCGGTCCGCATCGAGAAGATCAACCAGGACGTCGTCCTCAATGGTCAGGATCGCATCCTGTCTTTCACCCCGATCAGCGGTTTGCCTGGCGCAGATTGGTACATCGGCCTGTCGATTGATAAAGACAAGGCCTACGCACCGCTGGGTAAGTTCCGCACTTCTGCGCTGATAGCCATGCTGATTGCAGTGGTCGCGATTGCCGTCCTCCTGAGCGTGCTGATCCAAGTGTTGCTGCGTCCGCTGACCACCATGGGCGTTGCCATGCAAGACATTGCCCAGGGCGAAGGCGACCTGACCCGTCGCCTGGCCGTTACCAGCAAGGATGAGTTCGGCGAAGTCGGCAGTGCATTCAATCAGTTCGTAGAGCGCATCCACGCTTCCATTTCTGAAGTGTCTTCTGCAACCCGGCATGTACATGACCTGTCCCAGCGCGTGATGGCTTCGTCGAATGCCTCGATCATTGGCTCTGACGAACAAAGTGCGCGCACCAACAGCGTGGCTGCAGCCATCAACGAACTGGGTGCCGCCACCCAGGAAATCGCACGTAACGCTGCCGATGCGTCACAGCACGCCAGCGGCGCCAGTGAACAGGCTGACGATGGGCGCAAAGTGGTGGAGCAAACCATCCTGGCCATGTCGGCGCTGTCGCAGAAGATCAGCCTGTCTTGCACCCAGATCGAAACCCTGAATGCCAGCACCGACAACATCGGTCACATTCTTGATGTGATCAAAGGCATCTCCCAGCAAACCAACCTGTTGGCGCTCAACGCTGCGATCGAAGCGGCCCGTGCCGGCGAGGCCGGGCGTGGGTTCGCAGTGGTCGCCGATGAGGTGCGCAACCTGGCTCACCGCACCCAGGAGTCCGCCGAAGAGATCCACAAGATGATCACTTCGCTGCAAGTGGGCTCGCGCGAGGCAGTGACCACCATGAATGCCAGCCAGACCTCCAGCGAAGAAAGCGTCCAGGTTGCCAACCAGGCCGGTGAGCGCCTGGTCAGCGTGACTCAACGCATCGTCGAGATCGACGGTATGAACCAGTCCGTTGCCGCCGCCACCGAAGAGCAGACGGCGGTAGTCGAAACACTCAACGTGGACATCAACCAGATCAACCTGTTGAACCAGCAGGGCGTGGCCAACCTCAACGAAACCCTGAAAGACTGCGATGCACTGTCGCAGCAGGCTAATCGCTTGAAGCAATTGGTCGATAGTTTCAAAATTTGATCCGTTGATTAAGCGTGCAGGCGCGAGTGGCTTCGCGCCTGCCACTTAGCCAAGCAGTTGCCGCGCATTCTTCAGGGCGCTGTCGATGAAGGCTTGTACAAACGCTTCAAACCCGGCCTGCGCGGTATCCATAGGTTCGGCAATGATCGTCCATGTCACCCTGGAGCACTCCGTTCCGAGCGCTTGTACCTGAATCGCCGCCCACAACCTGGCGATGCCCAGTGTGTTGTAGATCATGGTCCAGGTCATGTGCATGGCCTGTTCGTCCCGGCTATTGAGTTGCTCCACTACACAGTTGCCATCGCGGAAAAATTTTGTGCGCAAGGCGCCCACACCGGTGCCCGTCATTTCGATATGTGTCAGGGCGGGAATGAACGCATCAAAGCCTTCAAATTTGCCCACCAGGCTCCACAGGCGAGCAGCCTGGCAGTCGAGCACGACAGACGCCACTATCGGCAGACCATTGGGGTTGCGAATCAACGTATCGGGATGCAGCGGTTTCATGAGTTGTCCTGAAGCGTTCAGAGAAAGCCGATGGCCTTGAGGTAGTTGCAGCCTTTGCGCAGCAGCGCCGGGTCTTTTTGGGGGTAGCGTTCGCCCATCAGCAATACACCCTGGCGCGCGTTGTCATGACGGATCATTGAGGTATCGCCGATGTCTTCGTCCAGACGCCCCAGGTAGAACCCGAGCACGCCAAACAGAGCGTTTTCCTCGCCTACCCTGTGCAGCGCCTGTTGCCATTGCGCAACGCTCACTCGGTCGAATACGTGGCCGGCCTGGCTGAACGCATCCAGGTACTGCTCCCAGCTCAAGGGCCGTGGGTTATGCAGGTTGAACACCCAGTGATCGGGCTGAAAGCGGGTGCATTGGAAGGCGATGAAGCGAGCCAGGAAGTCCACTGGCATCAGATCGAAGTTCAGTTCGAGCCGAGGTAGCAAGCCCAATTGCAGTGACCCTTTGAGCATCAGCATCAGGCGATTTTTTTGCGGCTGGCAGATACCGTTGTGGCTGTTGAAACTGATATTGCCGGGGCGATGGATATTCACCCAGGCCCCGCGCTTCACGGCATGGCCCAACTGCCGCTCGGCGACCCACTTGGACAGGTTGTAGCCGTTCTTGAGGTACAGCGGCAGCGTGGGTGCGGCGGGCGCTTCGAGCACATGGCCCAAGGTGTCGGTGCTGCTCGAAGCCGACAGCGTCGAAACAAAATTCAGGACCTTCTTGCTGCCGGTTTCACACAGGCGCAGGCATTCGAGGAGCGGGTCGACGTTGTCACGGGCCAGCAAGGCGTAGTCCATCACGTGATTCACCCGCGCGGCGTTGTGTACCAGCACACCAAAGTCGTTGGCCAGGGCGTCATACACGGCGTTGGCCAAGCCCAGTCGAGGCCGGCTGATATCGGCCGCGTAGACCCGCACCCGGGTCAGGTCCAGATGCTCCAGACGGTACTCACGCAGCGCCTGGGTGAACCGCGTCATCGCCGCCAGCCCCGGCTCCTCGCGCACCAGGCACGCTACCTCGGTTGTACCGCCGGCCAGCAGCGCCTCGACGATATGCACACCGACAAAGCTATTGGCCCCCGTCACGATCACTTTGTGCGGGTCGCCCGCGCAGTCCTCGGGCAACATGTCGATCACCCACCCCTGCTGGGCATCCCTGACCGCCTGGCTGAAGAGCGCTTCGGGACGTTCGCGTTCCTCCAAGAGTGTTGCAAGCGTGCGAATCGTCGGGGTTTCGATAAAGTGGCTCAGCGCAAAACTGCGGCCGAATTGCTCGCGAACACGCAGTAACAAAGTCGACAGTAAAATCGAGTGGCCGCCAAGATCGAAAAAGCCTCTGTCGATACACATCTGCTCCACGGGTAACGCCAACAGTTCGCTCCACAAACGGGTCAACTGCATTTGAACGGCCGTGTGTGCGGCGTTGCGCGCTGACGGCACAGGCGGCCCAAATGGCAGCGCCAAGAGTGCCTGCCGGTCGACTTTGCCGTTGCACGAGTGCGGCATGTTCGGAAGCTCGCCCCAATAACCGGGCTGCATATAGTCTGGCAACCACTGCTGTACGTGCTGCTGCAAGGCGCTTATCGAAGCGCCTGGTTCGGGCTGGGCGACATAGCCGCGGACCCTGCTGTCAGGGTCGATCACTACTGCCACTTGGCGATACAGCCGGCTGTTGCGCAAACACTCCTCGATTTCCTGGGGCTCGACCCTAAAGCCACGGATCTTCACCTGATCATCGCGGCGCCCGCCCAATACGATCCCGTCGGCAGTCCACTGTGCCAGGTCACCACTGCGATACGCCCGCAGGGCCTGGCCTCCAGGCATGGCCAGTTCCACGAACGAATCGGCCGACTGTTGCGGCGTATTCACATACCCCAGGCTTACTCCCGGGCCGACGATATACACCTCGCCCATTACCTGTTCATCCACCGGTTGCAGGTTGTCATCAAGGATCAGCACCTGGCTGTTGGCGATAGGCTGGCCGATGTTGCGGTGGTTGTCTGCGGGCTGAAACGTCCGATGGGTCACCAGCACCGTGGCCTCTGTGGGGCCGTAGAGGTTGTGAAACTGGCATTGCCCCGCCAGGCGCTCAATGACGTGGGGCTCGCAGGCATCGCCGCCGGTCAGTAAGTGCATCAGGCCCAACGGTTGATCAAGGGGCAGGATGTTGAGCAGCGCGGGAGGCAGGAAGGCGTGGGTGATGCGCTGCTGGCGAAGCAGGCAAAGCAATTGCTGGGGGTCGCGTCGTTGCTCTGTGCCAGGGACGATCAACTCGGCGCCTGCAATCAGGGAAGGGAAGATATCGATCAGGCACGAGTCGAAGCCCAGCGGTGAAAACTGCAGGACGCGGCTTTGTTCATCCAGGTTCATGCGGGACCTGAACCACGCCGTGAAGTGCGCCAGGTTACCCTGGCTGAGCAATACCCCCTTGGGGTGGCCGGTGGTGCCCGATGTCGAGAACATCATGCAGGGAGTGTCGGGCTCGAAGCGACGAAGTACCAACGGGTACGAGAGGTCGGCGCCCCATTGGGCAGCCTCGCCAACATTCAGTGACGTGAAACGCTCGCGCAACGGATGGTGGCCATCGTCCAGCAACACACAAGCCTGGGCGCTTTCGAGCATGACCTGATGGCGTTGAGACGGTAGGTCCCGGCCCAGCGGTAAATACACGGCCCCGCAGCCCATCACTGCAAGCATGCTGGCGTACAGCTCGGTGGATTTTTCCAGGCACACCCCGACTACCGATGGCGTCTGCGTGGTCTCCAGCAAGGGGCGCAACCGCCGTTGGATCGCCAGGGCGCGGATGTGCAGTTGGCGGTAGGTCACTGAACTGCCGCCGATATTCAGCGCCGGCCGATCGGCGAAGGTGTGAAGGCTGGCCTGCAGCCGCTCTATTACCGGTACCTGGGCCTCCTGCATCACCGCAGCGTTTGCGGTACGGTTGAAACGATGGATGAATGCCAGCGCCTCAAGCCCGTCCAAGCTCTGTTCCACCCCGTCATTGGCGACCGCACTCCCTGAAAAATACTGGGTGTCACGTGAGAACCCGCTGACATGCAACGCGGCCCATTCCACCAGCGTATTCGTCACCTGATGACGCAGCCGCTGGCCGTTGCCGCTGGGCTCATCGGCAATATCCAGTACGGCCAATAACCGCTCTCCAGCCCCATAAGCGCGCAGTTGCAGTGCTGGCAGCCCGCTGTGGGCTGTCGGGCCAACACCCAGGCGAAGGCTGAGCACCGGGGTTCGATCCGCAGGGAGATTCGGTGACGGGTTACCGTCATCAATCCACAGGTCAATGTCCTTATCACCTGAGACATGCCCGTACTGTTCCACCTCTTGTCTGATGGCCTGCAAGGCGTTGCTGGTGCCGGACCATCCGAGGGTCAGGCGCCTCATGCCGCCCTCCCGGATACCGGCAAGTAGTCGCTCAACGCTTGGGCCACGCTTGCGGTGTTCAGCAGGCCGCTGTGTTGCAGGAAGCCCAGGATGTTGCCCATCAACGGGTGCCGGTGGGTGATGGGAAACGCCAGCGCCAGGACCTCATCACGCAATGCGCTGCGCAAACGGGCGCTGACGTCCAGGTGTTCGATAAGGCGCAGGTCGAAGTCTTTTTGCAGGTCGTTCGTCAGGTAGTGCGCCAGGAACGTCGGCAGCACGTGGGCGATGCTGTCGCGGTCGGTTGGGCTTGCATCTTGCCAATACAGGCGCACCAGTCGTGTCCAGAATTGCGCGTGGCGCCCTTCGTCAAACAGGTGGTCGGCCATCAAGCCGCGGATGGAAGCCTTGATGCTGTTGTCCTTGGAGAACGCCGCCACATCGTGGGTCACGGTATTTTCGGCGATGGCCACGCCAATCAGCTCGATGGCATCGTGCAGGTGGGCTGGCGCCTGTGCCTTTGCCGCCGGCAGCGCACGGCTCAACTCAATGTGTACGGGCAGGTCCAGCGGTTGTATGCCGGTCATGGCGACGGTTTGTTGCAAGAAGTCCAGCGCGACCAGCGCGTGATAGTCCTCGTCGACCACGACCGTCATTGCGTCAATTCGGCAGGCCAACGGGAAGGGCACCGCGAAGCGATTCTTGGCAATGCTGCGTGCGGTTTTGTCGACGATCTCGGTTTCGAAAATCACCACGTCGTTGATGAATTTATAGAAGCTTTGCACCAGCACGAAGTCGCGCCACAGTGGGCAGTGTTCAAGAAAGGTCGCGCTGAGCACCAGGGGCTGGCGACAGAGTGGGTAGATCAGCTTGTCATCGTTCTCCAGCAAGCGGCGGGGGCGGGTGCGGATGGTCGCACGGCGCTCCCAGTCATCGGCAATGGTGGGGTAGTCGGCGATATTCATGGGCACACCTCCCGCAGCGAGGCCTGTACCTCGTCCAGGAACGCAATGCGGCTTTCGACGGCAGCGAGGGCGGCAGCGTTGGCTTGTTGTGGATAGGTCGGATCGGCGCTGACCAGGCGTTCTAGCAACTGCTCAGCGGCCGGGGCATGATCCTCGGCGTCCAGCTCGATGTGGCGCCTGAGATAGCTGCAGAAGAGTGGCGCCTGGCGATGAACGAACTCATCCGACTGCAGGATGCGCTCGAACATCGCCGGGATGACACGTTCACGACCGTGCAGAAAGGCTGCCGCCACGCAGTGGGTGGGAGCGTTGGACGCAAGGTGCAGCGTGTCCCTGACAAAGCCCGCCACGCCAGGAAGCACCTCGATTGCGTTCAAGGCGGCAATGGCATCCATGCCTTGGCGTTGCAACGTGATAAAACGCTGGATCGGCGATGTGTCGGCGCCCACCTCCGTCATGGCCTCCAGGTACAGTTCGAAGTGGCTGCAATAGCCATGCCTGGGATGCTCATCGGATTCTTCGCCCAGCACGATCTCGTTGATCAGGCGTGCCGCGTGTGGGTCGGCAGGTGGCAGCCAGGGCAGGCGAGTGCACGTCAGGTCTTGTTGCAGGCGCTTGGTGAGGGTCATGAAGTCCCACACTGCAAACACATGGCTTTGCATAAAAAGTTGTAACTTATGGAGTGAAGTTATTTCAGAAAATAACGAGTGGCTGCATAACTGTAGTTTTGCTGTTTCAAGTAATGGTTGGTGCATGGTTGATGCCTGTAAGTTGTTACGTCTGCTGCGCAAATAGCGATGAGCTGTTTGTGGTCGGCAAGAAATAAGTGGGTGTAAACCGGCGCGGGTATGCAATGCCGCTCACGGGTGTGATACGGCGCCTTCGAGTAAAGTGTCTGGTTTAGTAATAAAAGATAATAAGCGGGTTAAACAGTTTGGCGAGCATATGAATGTGTTAGATGTTTTGCTAAATAATATTAAATGTCAGGAAGTAGCTGTGTTGTAAGTGGGAAGTTTCTTCGGCGCGGGGCACTACCCGATGGGTAGAGTGCCCCTTGGCGTTTAACGGCAGGAGGGTTAGAGAAGCCTCTATTGCGTGTCTTTCTTGGCGCCTGCCTCTAAACCCTTGAGGTAGGTGGTGATCACTTCCATGCCGCGCATCAAGTGATTACGCAATGTCAGGATGCTTTCCTCGGTTTTCTTTTGCGCCACCAGGTTGAGCAGCTCGCGGTGATCTTCCTGGGACGTCTCGCCCAACCCCATGGCCTCAAGGTTGAACCGCAGAAAGCGCTCCTCCTCGTTCAGGCCGTGCTCCACCAATTTGAGCAGCCGTTGGTTCGGGGCCTTGCCGTAGAGCGCCATGTGAAACAGGCGGTTGAGGCGGCCAATTTCGCTGTAGTCTTTTTCCTGCTCCAGGGCACAGATCAGGGCATCCGCTTCGGCGATATCGGCTTCGGTGAGCAAGGGAATCGACAAGCGCAGCGCCTCGGACTCCAGCAGCATGCGCAATGCGTAGGTCTCGGCCGAGTTGTCTTCTATCAGTGGTGCAACCACGGCGCCCTTGTGTGTCACCACATGCAACAGTGACTGGGCTTCCAACTGGCGCAGCGCTTCACGCACCGGCATACGGCTGACACCGAACAGGCTGGCCAATTCCTGTTGGCGCATGGCCGTACCGCAGGGCAATCGGCCGTCAAGGATGGCATTGCGCAAGGTTTCTTCAATCACGGAGCGAGCAAGATGGGCGGGAATAGGACCGCTGATCTTGATGCTGTTCAAAGGGTTCGGCTTCTGCGTCACGGTTACGCTATCCTCCTTATTGGTATGGGGTGGCTAATTGGATCCAATGCACACTAGAGGCTGCCCCTAAGCTTGTCAAACGGGCACGGTTTCGGCTTGTAAGCGGTTCAACAAGGCGGTTCTGATGCCCACATAGCGTTTTTCCAGTGTCTTACATTCACGTCTATCGATATTCACTATCGGTATTTAAAATGAAGTTCTTATACCTATAAAGTCACTACCCTGTCTGACCGGGAGTGACCTCATGTCCGCCACCTCTACTGTTCCAACAGCGACCCCCACCGCCCAAGCGTTTGAGATTCGCCCACTGCCCGGCAGCGTCGGCGCCGAGATCATCGGCCTGGACTTGTCTCGACCAGTCAACGACGAAGACTTCGCCCGCATCCACCGCGCGCACCTGGACCACCACGTGGTGGTGTTTCGCGACCAACGCATCACCCCCGAACAACAAATCGCCTTCAGCCGCCGCTTCGGCGTGTTGCAGATCCACGTACTCAAGCAGTTCCTGCTGGCCAACCACCCCGAAATCCTGATCGTTTCCAACATCATTGAAAACGGCCAATCCATCGGCCTGGGCGATGCGGGCAAGTTCTGGCACTCGGACCTGTCCTACAAAGAACTGCCGAGCCTGGGCTCGATGCTGCACGCCCAGGAGTTGCCGTCCGAAGGCGGTGACACGCTGTTCGCCGACATGCACAAAGCCTGGGACCAACTCCCCGAGCACCTGCGCAAAGCCGTCGAAGGTCGCAGCGCCGCGCATTCCTACACCGCGCGTTACAGCGAGACCAAATTCGAAGGCAACTGGCGCCCCACGCTGACCCCCGAGCAACTCGCGCAAGTGGCCGAAGTGGTACACCCGGTGGTGCGCACCCACCCGGAAAACGGCCGCAAAGCGCTGTTCGTCAGCGAAGGGTTCACCACCCGTATCGTCGGCCTGCCGGAAGACGAAAGCCGCGACCTGCTGGCCCAGCTCTACGCCCACAGCGTGTTGCCGCACAACATCTATCGCCACACATGGCAGCCCCACGACCTGGTGTTCTGGGACAACCGCTCACTGATCCACCTGGCCGCCGGTTGCCCGAGCCACCTGCGCCGCAAACTCTTTCGCACCACCATCCAGGGCGACGCGCCTTTCTGATTCGGAGCATGACCATGTCCAGGAAAATCCCATTCGCGCGCTTGGCTGCCACCGTTGGCCTGGGCGTCAGCCTGCTGGCGGGCAGCCTTGCTGCACCGGCCGTCGCCCATGCCGAAGGCCAGATCCGCATCGCCGAGCAGTTCGGCATCGTCTACCTGTTGCTTAACGTGGTGCGCGACCAGAACCTGATCGAAAAATACGGCAAGCAGGAAGGCATTGACATCAAGGTCGACTGGACCCAATTGTCCGGTGGCGCAGCGGTCAACGACGCACTGCTGTCCGGCTCCATCGATATCGCCGGCGCCGGCACCGGCCCACTGCTGACCATCTGGGACCGCACCCACGGCAA
The DNA here is from genome assembly GCF_050432925.1 of Pseudomonas sp. 18175. NCBI lineage: Bacteria > Pseudomonadati > Pseudomonadota > Gammaproteobacteria > Pseudomonadales > Pseudomonadaceae > Pseudomonas > Pseudomonas sp. 18175. The sequence continues at coordinate 14,811 of NZ_JBKFTO010000014.1, forward strand.
GCAGAACGTCAAGGCCGTGGCGTCCTTGGGTAACTTCCCGTACTACCTGGTGAGCAACAATCCGAAGGTCAAGACCATCGCCGATTTCACCGACCAGGACCGCATCGCCGTACCGGCCGTTGGCGTGTCCGTACAGTCGCGCTTCCTGCAATACGCCGCCGCCAAGCAGTGGGGCGACAAGGAATTCAACCGCCTCGACAAGTACACCGTGGCCGTCCCACACCCCGACGCCACCGCTGCGCTGATCGCTGGCGGCACCGAACTGACCGGGCACTTTTCCAACCCGCCGTTCCAGGACCAGGCCCTGGCCAATCCCAACGTGCACGTGGTGCTCAACACCTACGACCTGTTCGGCCCGAACTCACCCACCGTGCTGTTCGCCACCGAAAAATTCCGCAACGACAACCCAAAAACCTACAAGGCGTTCGTCGAAGCCCTGACCGAAGCGGCCCAGTTTGCCCAGAACGACAAAGGCGCGGCTGCCGACACCTACATCCGCGTGACCAAGGCCAAGATCGACCGCGCCGCGCTGCTGAAAATCATCGACAACCCGCAGTTCGAATTCAGCGTCACGCCGAAAAACACCTACCCGCTGGCGGAGTTCCTCTACCGCGTCGGCGCCATCAAGAACAAGCCGCAATCGTGGAAGGACTACTTCTTCCAAGACGCCAAGCCCCTGCAAGGAAGTTAAGATGAACGCCCCTTTGCAAGGCCACGAGGCCAGCAACCTGCACACCGCCGCCCCGTTGCTGGCGGTGGATCAAGTCAGCCTGGAATACCGCACCCCTGAGCGCGTGGTGCGGGCCACTCACCAGGTCAGTTTCGAAATCGACCCTGCCGACCGCTACGTGCTGCTCGGCCCGTCGGGCTGCGGTAAGTCCACCTTGCTCAAGTCCATCGCCGGGTTTATCAAACCCTGCGAAGGCGAGATCCGTCTGCTCGGGCAAAAGGTCGAGCAACCGGGCCCGGACCGCATCGTGGTGTTCCAGGAGTTCGACCAGCTGCCGCCGTGGAAAACCGTTAAACAGAACGTGATGTTCCCGCTGCTGGCCTCCAAAACCCTCAAGCGCCGCGAAGCCGAAGAACGTGCGCTGCACTACCTCGACAAGGTGGGTTTGAGCGCCTTTGCCGACGCCTACCCCCATACCCTTTCCGGCGGCATGAAAGCCCGCGTAGCCATCGCCCGCGCCCTGGCCATGCAACCGAAAATCCTGCTGATGGACGAGCCTTTCGCCGCCCTCGACGCCCTGACCCGGCGCAAGATGCAGGAAGAGTTGCTGCTGCTGTGGGAAGAAGTGCGCTTCACCCTGCTGTTCGTCACCCATTCCATCGAAGAAGCGCTGGTGGTGGGCAATCGCATCCTGTTGCTGTCGCCCCATCCGGGGCGCGTGCGTGCCGAAATCCACAGCCATCAATACGATCTGCACAGCCTCGGCGGTGTGGCGTTCCAAGCCTCGGCGCGGCGGATTCATCGCTTGTTGTTCGATGAAGCCACCGAAGCGGAACCCGAACTGGGTTTTGCCGACATCCGCATCGCGTATTAAGGGGACACTCCATGCGCCAGGAATACGAAATACAACTCGAACCGCTGCTCAGCGTGCCCGTGGAACGCGAGCTGCCCCTGCGCCAACGCCTGTGGCAACAAGGCTGGCTGCGCAAGGGCTTGATCCTGATCGTGCTCGCGATCCTCTGGGAAGCCGTCGCACGCTACCAGAACAATGACCTGCTGCTGCCGAGTTTCTTGCAGACTTTCCACGCGCTCTACGACGGCCTACTCAGCGGTGAATTGCTAAGCAAGGTGAGCATCTCGCTGGTGGTGCTGATCAAGGGCTACCTGATCGGCATCGTGCTGGCATTTGCCCTGACCACCCTGGCGGTGTCGACCCAACTGGGCCGTGATCTGCTCAGCACGTTGACCTCGATGTTCAACCCATTGCCCGCCATCGCCTTGCTGCCACTGGCGCTGCTGTGGTTCGGCCTGGGGCAGAACAGCCTGATTTTCGTACTGGTGCATTCGGTGCTGTGGGCGTTGGCGCTCAATACCTATTCAGGCTTTCTGGGCGTGTCCGAAACCCTGCGCATGGCCGGTCGCAACTACGGCCTCAAGGGCATGCGCTTTGTGCTGTTCATCCTGATCCCGGCAGCACTGCCGTCGATTCTCGCCGGCCTCAAGATTGGCTGGGCGTTTGCCTGGCGCACACTGATCGCTGCCGAACTGGTCTTCGGTGCAACCAGCGGCAAGGGCGGCCTGGGCTGGTACATCTTCCAGAACCGCAACGAGCTGTACACCGACAAGGTATTTGCCGGGCTGGCTGTGGTGATCCTGATCGGCCTGTTGGTGGAGAACCTGGTGTTTGACACCTTCGAGCGGCTGACCGTGAAGCGCTGGGGCATGCAGCGCTAATCACCTGTTACGATTGCGCCAAATTCACTCTCCACTGATAACGAGTGTTTGGCATGCAACTACCGGACATGAACCTGCTGGTCGCCCTCGACGCCTTGCTCGACGAGGGCAGCGTCGTCGGCGCCGCCCGCCGCATGAACCTCAGCCCGGCCGCCATGAGCCGCACCCTCACACGCATTCGCGAGGCGGTCGGCGATCCGATCCTGGTGCGCGCCGGTCGCGGCCTGGTGCCGACGCCCAAGGCGTTGCAGTTGCAGGGCCAGGTGCGCAACGTGGTGGAGCAGGCAGCGCTGGTGTTTCGCTCGGCGGACGAAGTGGACTTGAGCACCCTTCGCCGTCGCTTCAGCGTGCGCGCCAATGACTTTTTTATCGGCGTGTACGGCGGTCGCCTGTTCGACACCATGGAGCGCATGGCACCATTGTGCGAGTTGTGCTTCGTACCCGAAGCCGACACCGACGATGAAGCACTGCGCGAAGGTCGCCTGGACCTGCGGGTGAGCAACACCATGCCCACCAGCCCAGAAGTGAAGGTGCAGAACCTGTTCTCCACCACCTTCGTCGGCCTGGCGCGGCAAGACCACCCGTTGTTCGACGACGAAATCACCGCGGCGCGGTTTGCCAGCTACTCCCACATCAGCATCTCGCGGCGCGGCATTGCACGAGGGCCCATCGACACTGCACTGAATGCCCAAGGGTTGGAACGCCGCGTGGCGATGATCGCACCCGGTTTCCACGGCGCGATGTTCATGTTGCCCGACTCCGACCTGATCCTGCCGGTGCCCAAGGAAGCGCTACTGAGCGCCAAGCGCCTGAAACTGCCGCTGCGGGCGTTCCCGTTGCCGATCTCGTTGCCGACACTGGTCCTGGCCCAAAGCTGGCACCCGCGCTACGACAAAGACCCAGCGCACAAATGGCTGCGCGAGACCATGCGCGAGAGCTGCCATGCCACGTGGCTCGAAGCCCAGCCCACCTAAAGTGAACGCGGTTCAAAATGTGGGAGCGGGCTTGCTCGCGAAAGCGGAGTGTCAGAAACACATTATTTGAATGACCCACCGCTTTCGCGAGCAAGCCCGCTCCCACAGGGATCAGCGCTAGGTTCGAACGTTGCGTCCAGCGCACTTATAACCTGCCGACATGTAACTTTTTGTCATGTGTACGCCTGATTAAACTGCTCGGGTATTTACCATTCCGAGTTATCCGTTCATGACTTCCCTCGCTGCCCCCGCACTCCAGGCCGCAGCCAAACCCGTTGCCATCAGCCCACCCGTGTTCGGCCCGCGCATCATCATCGGCCTGGTCGGTGTATTGCTGGCGGTGCTGGTCTCTGGTCTCAATGAGATGGTCACCAAAGTCGCCCTCGCCGATATTCGGGGTGCGTTGTATATCGGTTTCGACGAAGGCACCTGGCTGGTCGCTGCCTACACCGCCACCTCCGTATCGGCCATGGCCTTTGCGCCGTGGTGTTCGGTGACCTTCTCCCTGCGCCGCTTCACCCTGTGCGCCATCGGCCTATTTACCGTGCTGGGCATCCTGTGCCCGTTCGCCCCGAACTACGAAAGCCTGCTGGTGCTACGCACCGTGCAAGGCCTGGCCGGTGGGGCGCTGCCGCCGATGTTGATGACGGTGGCGCTGCGTTTCCTGCCGGCCAACGTCAAGCTGTACGGCCTGGCAGGCTACGCGCTCACGGCTACCTTCGGGCCGAGCCTGGGCACGCCGCTGGCGGCGTTGTGGACCGAATACGTCGGCTGGCAATGGGCGTTCTGGCAAATCGTCGGCCCGTGCCTGCTGGCGATGGCCGCTGTGGCCTACGGCTTGCCCCAAGACCCGCTGCGCCTGGAGCGCTTCAAACAGTTCAACTGGCGCGGCCTGCTGCTGGGCTTCCCGGCGATCTGCATGCTGGTGATCGGCATCCTGCAAGGCAACCGGCTGGACTGGTTCGAGTCGGGCCTGATCACCTTCCTGCTCTGCGGCGGTACGGTGCTGCTGGTGCTGTTCATGCTCAATGAATGGTCGCACCCGATGCCGTTCTTCAAGTTGCAGATGCTCGGCCTGCGCAACCTCGCGTTTGCCTTGATCGTGCTGGCAGGCGTGCTGATGGTGCTGACCTCGGTGATCATCATTCCGTCCAGCTTCCTCGCCCAAGTCCAGGGTTATCGCCCGCTGCAAACCGCACCGGTGATGCTGCTGATGGCGCTGCCGCAGTTGATCGCGCTGCCGTTAGTGGCGGCGCTGTGCAACCTGCGCTGGGTTGATTGCCGCTGGGTGCTGGGCATCGGCCTGGGCATGTTGGTGCTGTGCTGCGTGGGCAGTTCGCACCTGACGTCCGAATGGATTCGCGACGATTTCTATGGCCTGTACCTGCTGCAAATCTTCGGGCAACCCATGGCGGTGTTGCCGCTGCTGATGCTCTCCACCGGCAGCATCCAACCCATGGATGGCCCGTTCGCCTCGGCCTGGTTCAACACCGTCAAAGGCCTGGCCGCTGTGATCGCCACCGGTGTGATCGACACGCTGACCACCCAGCGCCTGCACTTTCACTCAACGATGTTGGTGGACCACCTGGGCAACTCGCCCCTGGCCGATGGCGATACGCCGGGCCTGGCGCACCGCCTGCACGAGCAAGCCGTGGTGCTGACTTCTTCGGATCTCTACTACGTCATGGCCGCGGTCGCGGTGGCGTTGATCCTGCTGATTTTCTGGATGCCCACGCGGATCTTCCCGCCTCGTGCACCGACTTGATTAAAGGACTGTTCATGAAACGCAAAGATAAAATCGCCGTCTCCGTTATCGCCGTATTCGCCGTGGGCGTGCTGGTGTACCTGGTCGCGCCGGGTGTGTTGGGCAACCAGCGCCAAACCACCAACGACGCCTTCGTTGCCGCCGACTTCACCCTGGTGGCGCCGCGTGTGGCCGGCTTTATCAAAGAGGTGCTGGTGGAAGACAACCAGCGCGTCAAAGCCGGGCAACTGCTGGCGCTGATCGACGACCGCGACTTCCGCGCCGCCGCCCAGGCCGCCGACGCCGACACTTTGGTCGCCCAAGCCCAGCTGAAAAACGCCACCGCGACCCTGGAGCGCCAAAGCTCGGTGATCGCCCAGGCCCAGGCTACCGTGTCGGCAGACCGCGCCGAGATGGCCTTCGCCGAACACGAACTGAACCGCTACAACCACCTGGCCGGTGTCGGCGCGGGCACGGTGCAGAACGCCCAGCAAGCCAAGACCCGCATCGACCAGGCCACCGCACGCCTGGCCAATGCCACGGCGGTGCTGGCGGCCGAGCGCAAGCAGGTAGAAATCCTCACCGCCCAACGCGATGCCGCCGCAGGTGGGCTCAAGCGCGCCCAGGCCGCTCTGGAACTGGCCAGTTATCAACTGTCCTACACGCGCATCGTCGCGCCGGTGGACGGCATGGTTGGCGAGCGCGCCGTGCGGGTGGGTGCCTATGTGACGCCGGGCAGCAAGATCCTCGCGGTAGTGCCGCTGGAGGAGGCCTACGTGGTGGCTAATTTCCAGGAAACCCAGCTGTCCCACATGCACGCCGGCCAAGCCGTGCAGGTGCGTGTCGACAGCCTCGACGGCGAGTTGCTCAACGGCCACCTGGAAAGCCTGGCGCCCGCAACCGGCGTGACCTTTGCGTCGGTCAAGCCAGACAACGCCACCGGCAATTTCACCAAGGTGGTGCAGCGCATCCCGGTGAAAATCGTGCTCGAACCCAACCAGGCGCTTACTGAACGTCTGCGGGTTGGCATGTCGGTAGAAGCCAGCGTCGACACCCAATCGGTGGCCAAGCAGCGTGAGGTGGCCCAGCAATGAAAAATGTTGTTTGGCTCACCCTGAGCCTCATCAGCCTGAGCGCTTGCACCGTCGGCCCGGACTTCCACAAACCCCAAGGCCCGCAAGTAACGCAATGGAACGAACCCCAGGGCCGCCAGGCGTCCAGCCGAGCGGTCAGCGACCCTTTGCAGGAACGTTGGTGGGACGTGTTCCACGACGAGCAACTCTCGGCCCTCACGCGTCGGGCGCTCAGCGATAACCTTGACCTGAAACTGGCCAGCAGCCGCCTGGAACAAAGCCGCGCCGTACGCCAGGTGACAACTGCCGAGCGCTATCCCAACGTTGATGCCACCGGCGTTTACCAGCGCAAACGCAACAGTGCCAAAGGCCTCAGCGACCCGTCCGGCGAGAACGGCCGTGCGGCGTTCAGCCAGTGGGACGCGGGTTTTTCCGCGTCCTGGGAACTGGACTTTTGGGGCCGCGTAAAACGCGAAACCGAAGCCGCCGACGCCACCCTGCAAGTCGCCGAAAACGATCGCCGCGCCGTGCTGCTGTCGGTGCTTGCCGAAACCGCCCAGGACTACATCCAACTGCGCGGCGTACAAAACACCCGCGCCGTTACCGAGCAAAACCTCGACGTTGCGCGCCACAGCCTCAAGCTCTCGCAACTGCGCCTGGCCGACGGTGTAGCCACCGACCTGGACGTGGCCGAAGCCGCCGCCCAGGTCGCCGCCATCGAAGCGCGCCTGCCGGATCTGCAGCAACGCCAGGACCAATTGATCAACGCCCTGAGCCTGCTGATGGGCGAACCGCCCCAAGCCCTGCACACGCAGTTGTCCAAGGATGCCGCGGTGCCGCAAACCCAGCGTCAGGTCGCCATCGGCCTGCCGTCTGAACTGGCCGAACGCCGCCCGGATATCCGCCAGGCCGAAGCCCGCTTGCATGCGGCCACAGCCAACATCGGCGTGGCCAAGGGCGATTTCTACCCACGCATCACCTTGTCCGGCAGCCTGGGCTCCCAAGCCATGCAACTATCGGATTTCGGCTCGTGGGGCTCGCGCGCCTTTGCCTTCGGCCCGCAGTTCAGCCTGCCGCTGTTCAATGGCGGGCGCCTGGAAGGCATGTTGAATTTGCGCGAAGCCCAGCAGCAGGAAGCGGCGCTGGCCTACCAGCAAACCGTGCTGCGCGCCTGGCATGAGATCGACGACCAATTGACCCGCTACAACGCCAGCCAACTGCGCCGCGACAGCCTGGCCGAAGCGGTGCGCCAGAACCAGATTGCCCTGACGACGGCGCAACACCAGTACGTGGAAGGCGTGGCGGATTTCGTCAACGTGCTCACTGTGCAAAGCGCGCTGCTGGCCACCCAAGAGCAGTGGGTGGAAAGCTCCACCGGCGTGTCACTGGCCATGGTTGGGCTGTACAAAGCCTTGGGCGGCGGCTGGGAATCGGTGTATCCGCTGCAAACGGCCGGGCGCTAACTCGCAAAGATCTTTTGTCAGTCGCGAAATAAGCTGTAATGATAATTGCTCTCAATAGTGTATCTGAGCTTTTCATGGACACCGCGACTGACGGCCAGCAGCACCTTCATCTCCTGTACCGCGACCATCATGGCTGGCTGCAAGGCTGGCTGCGCAAACGCCTGGGCGACCGTGAGCATGCCGCCGACGTGGCCCAGGACACCTTCCTGCGTTTGCTGGTGTCCGGGCGTTTCCCCGGTGACAAGGAAAGCCGCAGCTACCTGGCGCAGATCGCCCGCAACCTGGTGATCGACCAGTGGCGGCGCTTGCGCATCGAGCGCGCTTATCTGGAAAGCATCGCGCACATGCCGGAGCCTGAGTCGCCGTCCCTGGAAACCCGTGCGCTGATCCTTGAAACCCTGATGCAAATCGACGCCATGCTCGACCGCATGCCCGACAACGTGCGGCGCGCCTTCATGCTGTCGCAGTTCGAAGGCTTGAGTTATGCACAGATCGCCGAGCGCCTGGGCGTCACCGTCAGTTCGGTGCAAAAGTACATGACCCGCGCCATCGTCGCCTGCTACCACGTGGCCTACGACGAATGAGACACGACGCGCCCATCGCCCCGGCGGTTGTCGAGCAAGCCAGCGAATGGCTCATGCTGCAATGGGGTGGTGACCTGCATGGCGAGCAACACGAGGCCTTTGCCCAGTGGCAGGCCGCTGACCCGGAGCACCGCCGCGCCTGGCAACGCTTGCAGCACCTGCAGCAAACCCTCGGTGGCGTACCCGCCGACAGCGCTCGCGCCGTGCTGCGCGACACCCCGGACACCCAACGCCGCGCGGCCCTCAAGTTGCTTGGCGTGCTGTTGATCGCTGGCGGCAGCGGCTACCTGGTGCAGCGCAGCGAGCCCTGGCAAGCGGCATTCGCCGAACACCGCACCGCCACCGGCGAGATCCGCCACGTTACCCTCAGCGACGGCACGCGCCTGGACCTCAACAGCGACAGCGCCGTGGACCTGCGTTTCAGCGCCAGTGAGCGGCGCATCCGCCTGATCCGTGGCGAAGTCCTGCTCACCAGCGGCCACGACCCGCTGCGCCCGCTGATCGTCCAAACCCCGGCCGGTGATGTGCAGGCGCTGGGCACCCGTTTTGCCGTGCGTGAACTGGCCGATGGCAGTCGAGTCGATCTTTACGAAGGCCGCGTGCGCGTAACCCCGGTGCATGGCGCTGCGGTGCAGATGCACGCCGGGGACAGCCTGTGGTTCAACGCGCAGCAAAGCTCGGCGCTGCCTGCGGTGGACGCCAATGCCAGCAGTTGGACCGAGCACCGCCTGATCGCCGAGCGTCAGCCGCTGGGTGAGTTCGTGGCGCAACTGAGCCGCTACCGCTCGGGGCTGTTGCGCTGTGATCAGGCGGTGTCCGGTTTTTTGCTCACCGGGGTGTTCCCGCTGAACGACACCGATGCAATTCTGGCCGCCCTGGAGCGCTCGTTGCCGGTACAGGTGCAGGCGGTCACGCGCTACTGGGTGACGATCAAAGCGCGGGTCTGAAAAAATTTTCTAAAAGGCTTGTCGGTTTTTGTAGCCCGCTCGGGATACCTCTTGAAAGCCAATCAAGAAGCGATCTCACGGGGAGTCCTGCAATGCCGCACCACCCAATCCAACCCTTGGCCCGCGCCCTGCGCCGTGGCCTGTTTGTCAGCCTGCTGGCGACGGTGCCGCTAGTGCCGACCCTGGCTTATGCCGAGCAAAGCGCCGCAGCCCTGCGCACCTACAACATCCCGGCGGGCGGCCTCGACCAGGCGTTGAACCGCTTCGCCAGCGCCTCGGGCATCTTGCTGTCGGTGGACGCCACGCTCACCGAAGGCAAGCGTAGTGCTGGCCTGCAAGGGCGTTACGCGGTGGGCGAGGGGTTGGAGCGGTTATTGGCGGGCAGCGGGTTGGTGGCGATGCAGTCCCAGGGCGGTTGGTCGTTGCAGGCGGTTGCGCAGGGCGACACCTTGCAATTGGGCGCAACGCAAATCAGCGGCCAGCAAACCCAGGAAAGCGCCTGGGGCCCGGTGGATGGCATCGTCGCTACACGCAGCGCATCCGGCAGCAAGACCGATTCGGCGCTGGTGGAAATTCCCCAGACCATCAACGTGATCACCGCCGCCGAGGTCAAGGCGCGGGGCGCCCAAAGCGTCACCCAAGCGCTGCTCTACACGCCTGGGATGGCGGCTGGCGGTTTTGCCGATCGGGTTAAATTATTCGATGAACCGACCTCGCGTGGCTTCTCGCCTACACCGCTGTATCTCGACGGTTTGCACCTGCCGTACGGTGGTGGCAGCACCGGTGGCGCCTTGCAGATCGAGCCCTATTCCCTGGAGCGTATCGAAGTGCTCAAGGGCCCTGCCTCGGTGTTGTACGGGCAAAACCAGCCGGGCGGTATCGTCAACATGGTCAGCAAGCGCCCCAGCGAAACCCCGGTGCACCAGGTGGTGCTGGAGGCCGGCACCTACGAACACAAAAGCGCGGCCATCGACCTGGGCGGGCCTTTGGATGAGCAGGGTCAGTTTCTCTACCGCCTGACCGCCCTGGCCAACGATGGGCAGGACGAAATCAACTACGTCGAAAACAAGCGCCAGTTCATCGCCCCCAGCCTCACCTGGCGACCCAACGATGACACCAGCGTGACCTTGTTCGCGCAGTACCAGAAAGACAAAGGCGTGCCCGAGGCCCAAGGTTTGCCGGCGTCGGGCACGTTGTGGTCCAACCCCAACGGCAAGATCAAGCGCGACCTGTTTCTCGGCGAGCCCGGCGTAAACCAATACAACCGTGAGCAGTACGTGCTCGGCTACGAGGTTTCCCATCGTCTCAATGACACCTGGACCCTCAAGCAAAACGCCCGCTATGCCGAGGTCGATGACCATTACATCGCGCCGTTGCACGGCTACAGGTTTGCCGCCAACCCTGTCACTGGCGCGCTGGATCAGCGCTATCAGGAGCGCTTCGGGGTGGACTGGCAGCAGAACAATAAAGTGTTTGGCGTGGACAACATCGCCCAGGCCGAATTCGACACCGGCGCGCTGTCTCATACCGTCATCGTCGGCCTTGATTACTACCACTCCGGCTCGCTGTTCAGCGGGCGCCGGGATAACAATCCGCCGTTGATCGACTTGTTCAACCCGGTCTATGGCCAGCGCCTGAACTTCGGCCCGGTTGCTCGCTGGGACCGTACCCTGAGCCAGACCGGGCTGTACGTGCAGGACCAGATCAAGCTGGACAAATGGGCCTTGGTCCTCGGTGGACGCTACGACTGGGCCAGCGTGGTGAACAAAGACCCGGTGCAAGACACGCGTTTCGCCAGCAAGGACGAAGCCTTCACTGGCCGGGCAGGCCTGGTGTACCTGTTCGATAACGGCCTGGCGCCGTTTGTGAGCTACTCCGAATCGTTCCTGCCGCTGACCGGCACTGACGCCAACAGCAAGCCGTTCGACCCTTCTACCGGCAAGCAATACGAAGTCGGCATGAAGTACCAACCGCCGGGCCAGAAAAGCTTTGTGCAGGTGTCGGTCTACCAACTCGACCAGGAAAACGTGCTGACCACCAACCCGCAGAACCCGCTGTACAGCACCCAAAGCGGCGCCATGCGCTCACGGGGCGTAGAGCTGGAAGCCAAGGCTGCCCTGAGCGATGCCTGGGACATCATCGCCTCGGCTTCGCGCAACGACATCAAATACACCCAGGACAACGACGGCCGCCAAGGTCGCCACCCTGCTGGTATCTCGCCGCTCACCGCGTCGATGTGGGTCAACTACAGCGTGCTTGGCGACACCCCGCTGGCCGGCCTTGGCGCAGGCCTGGGCGTACGCTACGCACGCCAAAGCCTGGGCGATTACTACGAAGGCGCTTTTACGGTGCCGTCTTACAGCGTCTACGACGCCAGCCTGAGCTACGACCTGAGCCGCTCGCCGCTCAAACTCAAGGGCGTGAAGCTTGCGCTGAACGTGCAAAACCTCACCAACAAGACCTACGTATCGCAGTGCACCAGTGACTTGGATTGCTACTACGGCGAAGGGCGCACGGCGGTGTCGAGCCTGACTTACGACTGGTAAGTAATCCTTTGTAGGAGTGCTCCTGATTTAGCCGAGTGTGAATCTTTTGTGTCTCGCGGGCGTTAGCTTTCGGCTGGCTAACCTCGCGAGCACTTACCTATGTCCATCCCCGAGAATCCCTACGCCACACCGCGTTCTACCCTGAGCTGGAGGCCGGTTCGTGAGCCGGTTTTTTTTGTTGTGGCACCGCGCAAACTTCTCCTCATGGTCCTGCTGACGCTGGGCGCTTACTTCGTCTACTGGTTGTACCGGCAATGGTCGCTATACCGCCAGGCCAGCGGCACGCGGCTATGGCCGTGGGTGCGGGTGATGTTTGCAGGGTGCTACTTCTGCTCGCTGATCAGCCGCGTGATGCACGAGCTGGAACAGGGTGAGTCGGACTACCACTGGTGGCCCCGCTGCCTGGCGGTGGCGGTGTTCGTGGGAGGGTGCTTGCCGCTTACTGTGCTGTGGTTGTTGTCGCCGTTCACTGCATTGGTTGTGGCTGCCGGTATCGCAGCGCTCCAAGTGGTGCTGGCGTTGCAACTTCAAGACGCGATCAACTTTCTGGAATGCGACCCGCAGGGGCAGGGCAATGCACGGCTGACGGACGCCGATTGGGTTGGGGTAGCGGCAGGGCTGATGGGGTGGGCAGTGGTGATTGCGTGGGCGTGAGGGCAAAATCTGCAGTCACGGGTTCTGCAAAAACACCACATACCCCCGAAACCACTCACTCTCCCGCAAATACCCTGGCTCCTCCCACACCCCGCCCTGAATCAACCCGATCTTGAACGGCAGCCCCATGCGGTTCATGCGCGGCAAATAGGCGGCGTAATCCGGGATGCTGTGCCGCCCCTGGTACGTCTGCACCACCACTTCATCCACCACACCCTTGAGTTGGGCGATGGCGGCCGGGTCGGCGTTGCTGCTCCAGTCCATCAGGCCGGTGATGCTCAGTTTCAGGTCAGCTGGGAGGCGTTGGCGCAGGTCGCGCAGAAAGGTCGCGTATTCGTGCAGGTATTGGGTGCGGGCATCGAAGTCGATCTGGATACCCACCACCGGGTTGCCAGCGTCGCGCCAGCGTTGCACCTGACCGAGCAACTGGGTGTAGACCGCTTCGGGCCATTTGAGGGTGTGGGCGCGGTACACCACCCAGACTTCACCCTGGGTGAGGCGCGGCACGCCGATGCCTTGGGCGATCATCTGCACGCCACGCTTGGGCGCGCGGCGGGTGGCGTTGATCTGGCCCTGTAGGATGTACAGGGTCTTGGCCTGCTGCAGTACCGGCTGGGGCGTGACGCCGCTCCACAGCCAGAAGGCGTCATAGTCGCGGGCGTCGACGGCGCCGAACGCCGGGCTTGCCAGCAACAGCACGCCTAGCCATAGGGTTTTCACCAGTAGTACTGCAAGGATTTGCCCCATTCGGTGTCGGCAAAGCCGCTTTTCAACTGGCGAAACCAGGCCTTGCGGGCGGCAGGCGCGACGTCCTGGCCGCCGCAGCTGTTGTAGCCGGCCGGGGCGTAGCAGTTGATGGCGCGGAACAGGGCGTAGGCCTTGTCGTTTTTCGGAGCCTTGGGATCGGCGATCACGCGTTTGTAGCCTTCCAGGCGCGAGAAGGTTTCGCCCTTGAAGTCCGACGCGGTGCTGCCCAGGCTGCCGGCGGCGCGGGCTTGTTCCAGGGGCATGCCGTCGAGGTTGTTGCGCAGGATGAACTCACCAAGGCAGTTCAGGCCCTGGGGGTTTTTGGGGGCGGCCTGCAAGGTCTCGGCGGTTTGCGCGATGCTCGGGCATTCATAGCCGGATTCGGCTTCGTCGCCGTTCCACTGGAACAACTGCAAGCTTTGGCTGGTGCTGTAGACGTAACCCAGGCTGGTGCCGAGCTTGTCTTGGGACGCGGGCGAGGGCAGTAGCTTGAGGTCATCGAGGAAGCTTTCGAACTGGCCGCGCAGCAGGTTTTTATACAGCAGCACAAATTGCGCGGTCTCGCGCTCCACTGGGTCGCTGGCCTGGGCGATCTGCTGGCGCAGCAGCTCGGGCCCGGCCACGTTGCGCAGCAAAATGTAGCGAACCTGTTTGGCACCGATCGGTGAGTCGGCGGCGAACACCTTGGCCAGCTGGCCGCTACGCTCGTAGTTCAAGGCCAGGGCCAGTTCGAGCTGGTCGCGTTGCAGGGGCAGCTTGGCCAGGGGCAGCAGTTTCAGCCACAGCGTCTCGGCGCTTTTAAAGTCCTTTTTGTCTTCCAGGGCCAAGGCGCGCAGGGTCTGTTGGCTGAAGGCGAAGTAGTCCAGGTTCGACGGCACGTCCTCGGGCAAGTGTTTCAAGGCGCTGTCGGGTTGGTGCTCCACATACAGCGCATACGCGGCGAGCACGTAGTCGTACTGCGCGGGGTCGTTGGCAAACACGGCCTTTTGTTGGTCGAGGTCTTCGCGGGTCAGGGTAGGCGGGGTGTGGGCGCGCATCATCATCAGGTCACTGACCATCTGGATGATCGGCGCATTGAACGTCCCGCCGGTGACCATCAGCAGCTTTTGGTCAGCCTCTTCCACCAGTTCATCCACGGACACATTGCGCTGCGCATCGGTGGTCTGGGTCAGTTCCCAGGCGTACGCCGCGGCGAGCTTGTCGCTGTCGTCCGCCAGCCAGTACACCCGGCGCAACAAGCCGCGTGCGGAGGCGAGGTACTGGCCTTGTGGATAAGTCTTCAGGTAGGCATCGAAGCCCTGTTCGGCATTAGCCAGCGCGGGTTTATCCACACGCTCAAGTTGCGGCACGCCGTAAGTGTCGTAGATGTTGGCCTGGGCCTGGTTCAGCGCGGTGCGGGCGCTCATGTACAGCGCGGTTTCCTTCAGCCACGGCGAGCTGGCACCGGCGAGGGCCGCAAAGCCGCGTTCGGCCTCGGCAAAATGCCCGCTGTAGAAGTCGGCGGCGCCTTGCAGGTAAGTACGAAACAGTTGCCCGTCGGCAGACTGGATCTGCTGCGGCTCGTCGACTACCGGGCCGTCCCACTCGCACGTGGTGAGCAGTTGCAGGCGCGCCTTGGCCAGCGCCTCGCGTTCGGCGGCGGGCATGTCGGCCTTGACCACCTGGCTGATGAACGCCGTGGCGCTGTCATCGTCGTTACTGCGGCAGCGGCTGCCTTCGCCACTGAGGAAGGCCTGACCTGCCGTGGTGTACTCCTCACGCTTGATGCCCAGGGGTTGGAGCAAGGTGTCGAGTTCGGCGGTGCGTGAATCGTCGGGTTTGTTGTCGGGCTCGGCATGCTCGTCGGCCCGTGGTGTGAGGCGATACACCGGGAACGGCACGGGGCCGAAACCCTGGGACAGGTCATCCTCCTGCAACGCATCGGGCGTCAGCGCCACGGCCTTTTTGTCGGCCAGCAGCAGGCGCAGGTTGGCGCGGCTGTCATTGCCCGGGCTCAGGAAGGGCAGGTTGTTGCACGCATCAAGGCGGTCCCGCGAAACCCGCCAGTCGGGGTAGCAAAAGTCGTCAGAGCTGGCCAGGGCCGGCAGGGAAACACTGGCCAGCAAAGCCAGCGCCAGGGGTGACAGAAAACCGATGCGCATGACGTGTCCTTGATCCTGAGTCCTTGGAGGGCGGCAATCATAGCTTGTTCCTACGGCTGCTTCGGTGAAGCCCTACACAAATTGCTGATTCATCTGATTACAGCAGCGAATCTAGGGGTTTTGGCCTAGAGTGGCGATGTTTGCGTAGTGGCAGGGGAATCGAGGTGCGTCGGTCTGTGGTAGAGCAAAACGAAAAGGTCGAGGCGTTGCCTGCTTTCAATCGTCTCACTGCGACCTGGGACGGCGCCGGTTGGATCAGCCGGCTGTGGTGGGTGCCGATCCTGGCAGTGGCCATGGCCTTGCGCTTTTACAACCTGACGTCGGCGGCGATCTGGGGCGACGAAGGCTCAAGCCTGCTGCTCAGCGAATACGCTGTGGACGACTTGTGGTTTCACGCGGCGCACGACGTGCACCCACCGCTGTATTTTTTCCTGCTGCGCGGCTGGATCGAGCTGTTCGGCGATAGCATCTGGTCGATTCGCGGCATGAGCGCCATCCCCGGCGTGGTCGCCGTGGGCCTGGGTGTGTGGCTGACGCGGCAACTGTCCACCCGTCGCGCTGCGGTGCTGGCGGGCATCCTGTTGGCGCTGTTGCCGACGGCGGTGCGCTACAGCCAGGAAGTGCGCATGTACTCACTGCTGGCGGTGTGGCTGCTGGGGGCCACGCTGGCGCTGGTGTACTGGGTAAAACGACCCGAGCGTACGCGTTACTTGGCGGCGTACATCGTGCTGATGAGCGCCGGGTTCTACACCCATTACTTCACCGCGTTTTGCGTGCTGGTGCATTGGGCGTACCTGGGTGTGCTGTGGCGCGAACGCCTGCTGGCGCGTCCGGCGTGGTGGGCGACCAACGTGGCGATTGTACTGTTGTACCTGCCTTGGCTGCCGAACCTGTTGGACCTGGTGCAACACGTCGAGCAGCTCAAGGTGGGCGGTGATATCGGCTGGGAAGAACCAGTGGGCCTGCCGTCCCTGCCGTCGATGATCTGGCAGTTTGTGATCCAGGATGAGGGTACGGATTTCTGGCCGCCATTGTTCTGGCTGGTGCCGCTGCTGCTGGTTGCGGTCTCAGTGGTGACCGCTTGGCGCGAGCGCGAGCGCTATCGCCCAGGCATGCTGCTGGCGCTGTTTTTTATGCTGCCGCTGGTGCTGGTGTACGGGGTGTCGTTTATTTCGCCGGTGTTTATCGAGCGCTACCTGACGGTGTATGCACTGGGCCTGCCGATCCTGATCGCCATCGCGGTTGATCGTCGGCCATGGCTGGGCGCCGCGCTGTTCGTGCTGTTCGTTGGGATCGAACTGGTAGGGCTCAAGAATAACTTCACTGTCGATGAACACGACCAGTTCAACGTGCCCGTAGAGTTCGTTAACCGTAATTACCAGGAAGACGACCGCATCGTCCTCAGCGACATGATGTGGTACTTGAGCTACGTGTATTACGACCAGACCGACGCCCAACTACAGCTTTACACCCCGCCCAAGCCCGACGGCACGCCAACCCGGCCCAACGCTTACGGCTTCGGCACCTTGGTGGACCAGGACGGCGGGCGCATCTACCTCGACCACCTGTCGGCCCTGCCCGCCGAAACCCGCCGCGTGTGGCTGATCAGCAGCAACGAAGCGCCGGATGATTTTGCGCCCCTGCCCGAAGGCTGGCGTGAACTCAGTCGCCAGGACGGCGGCGGTGCCCGGGCACGGTTGTTTGTGTTGTGCAATGTGCCGTCGGCGCAGCCCCAGGGTTGCCGCTAGACTCGGTTGAACCCTCACTTGTCAGGAGCGACACCCATGGAACCGCCTGTGCATAGCTTGCCGTCCTTGTTCAAACAACTGGGGCTGGCAGACGACCCGGTCAGTATCGATAAGTTTGTGGCAGTGCATTCGCCGCTCGAGGCGGACCTGGAATTGGCCGATGCGTTTTTTTGGACGCCCAGCCAGAGTGAGTTTTTACGCGAAGAGAAGCGCAAGGATGCGGATTGGGCGGAGTGGGTGGATGAGTTGGATGTGTTGTTGAGGAAGGGGCGGGGGGTGTAAAAAAATCTTTTCAGAAGTGCTCGAATGTAAAAAAAAATGGTGAGTGGTAAAAAAATCTGGGCTTTAATCGGCTAAGTGAATTTTTTCTGGGGACGCTCACCTTGGCCACAGTCGGATACGCCCATCTCTGCGAGGCGCTGGATTTAAAAGTCATCGCCCCGCATCGCATTGCAATGATCAAGCCCGTGACCCGAATCACCCCGATCGGCAACTGCCTGGCCGTTCCCCCTGCTGTCGCGCCCGCGCAACACGCTTTGTTTGATCATGTGCTGTTCGCGCTCAAGCATGAAGGTGTAAACCTGGCCGTGCTTGCACAGGTTTTCGAGCGGATTGGCCCGGAGCCGTTTCTGGCTGGGCTGGCGGGCTCGCCTAATGGAGCGTTCATTCGAAAAGCCTGTTTTTTATGGGAAGGCCTGACGGGGCAGGCGCTTGACTACGCAATGCCTGTTCGGGGGCGCGTTGTTGCCTTATTCGATCCTGCTCGTTATGTGACGGGTCCCAGCATTCGTAACAGTCGTTGGCGAATCGATTTTAATGGCTTGGGCTCTCTGCATTACTGCGCGACCGTTGAGCGAACACCTGCATTGGAGGAGTTGCTCGCGCTCGACATCCTGGCCCGCGCCAAATCCTTCATGGCCACACTCCCTCCAGAAATGATGGACCGCGCGACCCAGTGGGCCTACCTGCACGAAACCCGTGACTCCTTCGCCATCGAAAAAGAGCAGCCCAGCGAAGAAAAATCCCGTCGTTTCGTTCAACTGCTACGCCAAGCCCATGAAGGGCGGCTGTTGACCGAGGACTACTTGGTCGAACTGCAAAACAGCACGGTCTCCAACCCGTTCGACAAAGCCGTCGCCTTCCGCCATGAGCAAAACCATCTGCATAACGGCCTGCGTGGTGCGGCGGGCGTCAGCTACGTGCCGCCCGCGCCTGAGCTGTGCCAGGAACTGATGGAAGAGTTGATGGCTTTTGCCAATCAGCCTGTGCGCGATGTCGACCCTCTCGTGGCCGCCGCGGTCACGGCTTTTGGCTTTGTGTTCCTGCACCCGTTCATGGATGGCAACGGGCGCCTGTCTCGGTTCCTTATCCACCAGACCCTCTGCCACTATGGCGCGCTGGAAAACGGCCTGCTACTGCCGGTGTCCGTCGCGATGAAACACGAAGAACAAGCCTATCTGGAAGCGCTCAAAGTCTTCTCCCAACCCACCCGGGACTTTTGGAACGTCACCTGGCTGGACGGCGAGCAAATGGCCTTCGACTTCATCGGCCACCCCTCGATCTACCGCTACTGGGATGCCACCCGCTGCGTCGAATTCACCCTGCAAATGGCTCGTCGCGCGCTGGAAGTGGAACTGCGCGAAGAAACCCAGTTCCTTGAAAACTATGACCGGGTAATCAAGGCTGTGAACCAGCGGTTTGACGTGCGTGGCAGTGACTTATCGAAGCTAGTGATGATGTGCCTGGACAACGAGGGTAAGGTGTCTAAGCATCGCAGGAAGCAGTTTCAGTACTGCGTGGCAGAGGAGGTGTTTGAGTTTATTGAGTATGAAGTCTCAAAATTATTAAGCTAAATTTGCATGCTACGTTGTAGGTGATTTGATTACTCATCAATTACTTGCTTGGTGCTCGTTATTTCCGGCTCCAGATAAGTTATGTGCGTGCTTGAAGACAAAAGTTTGGAGTTTTTCTTCGGGCCGTCGGCCTCAATTTGATAGTACCAAATTGAATCTTTGTCCTTGCGGAACGCACACGCTTTAGTTGTTTCATTATTCTCGGTAAGTAATACCCAGTGGCAGCGCTCTATAAACGTATATGCAAGTTTAATTCCGTCTTCCTGACCTTTTTGGAATGAGCTAAAAGATAAAAACATCATATAGCTCAGGAGGCACAGTCCTAGCGGTACACGTTCAAAAACAGTCAGTGCCACGTTTTTTGCATTTAATATTTTTGATTTTGTATCGACTATTTTGTGTTGTTTTAGTATGTGAAATGTTATTAAGGTGATTGTTAGAATTGCGAGTGCGTAGAGTGTATATGTTAGATGGCGATAAGCAATCTCAAAAGCTATTAGCCCACCGTCGTACAACGTTTTTTCAATAGATGGCTGGCTAAATTCTGGATTAATACCAAATGCGCGCATAAATGAGTTGTTTTGACTTGTTCCTGCGGCGTATATGCACCCTGTTAGTAATAGCGCGCTGCTGATGGGGTCGATTATTTTCATTGGGCGGCGCCAATTTGAAATACATTTATTCCGTATTCAAAATTTTCAAGCTTATCTGTTTTTGTCTCTGTTACTTTGAGCTTGAGACGATCATTGATTTCAGATATTGATCGCTCTTTATCCAGTTCTTCGAGTTGTTCTTTCTGTTTCTTAGCGTTTGTCGTCAAGGTCTTAAATATTGGTAACGTCTCCGCTGGCTTGTATTTATCGTTAAACATGCTTTCCGGGGCGCTTTCTGCTCTTTTTAGATTTATAATTGATGAGTTGTCTTTTTCGTTTAGTTTGTCAAGACTTTCTGCTGTAATTTGTCCCGTCATTATCAAGCAAGCTAGCACGCCCGCTAAAATTTGGGCTGCGGGCATCACAGTCTTGTCTAAAGGGATTTTGCTCCACATATCGCCAGGAGACATGAACTCTGCTTTACAGGTCGAGGATAGAAAATTATTTAGAAAGCTTTCGTCAATGAGTTTTGTGAAGTCAGATGCATTAATGGTGTTTCCATTAAGCAGTAGGTGTATTAAATGCTCTGAGAGCGACACGTTCTGAAAAAGCTTGCCTATAACGAGTGCGTTGATTTCGTCGTTAGTTTTAATTTTATTGGAGAAAAATAAATGTTCTCCATCTGTAAAGAAAGGATATATTAGATGGAATATTTTCTCACGGCTATCGTTTAAGCATGTAACCGTTTGTTGACCGCTTGTCGCTTTTCTAACAGTGCTTGGAAGGTCTGAAGACTTTATATTTGGTCCCCAGGTCACTTCTTTTCTAAGCTTGTAATTTAAAGAAGGTCTTTCCTGCTCTGAATCAGCGACATCAAATTTCACCAATGTATGGTCGATGTAGGCGAGGTCTGAATTGCAAATTCCAACGCTATAATCGCCGAATTCATTTTTGGTGAGAATTAAATCACCCTGCATGATGTTGTTTACAAATTTGTCGATTTGACCTAGTAAGACACTCCCTGAGCGTGTCAGGAATTTTGTTTCTTTTCCATTGCTATCTCTTCTGAACTCAGAAAAGTCATCATTATTCAGCAGTCTGTCTTTTATTTTTTCATTTGAAGGTATGATATCTGGACAGTCTCCTTTATAAGCGGATTGCAGATGTTTGATAGCGATTAAATTTGCACTTCTAAAATGTCGTGCAAATTGCCCTCCTGTCGACCGGATTAGCCAGATGTTTTGATTTTCATTTAAAATTGCGACTTTGATCGAGCTTAACAATTGCTGAATTCCTTTTCTGAAGTTACGGTCATGTTGCTGATAAACGTTGCGCATTATGTGGTATCAAAAAGCCATATGGTATCATTTGCTTATTCTAAAATAGAATAAATGCCAGGAAAATTCGTCTCTGAAGGATTAAGATTCGAAGATCAGAATTTATGTGCTCACTTGATTTGCCCCGGTAGCGTCCCTGTAGTTCGCACCGTCGCCGGACATCGGCGACCGGATTTGGCGATCCGAGCTTCTGTGACGCGCTACAGCGTTCATAACCCATGCTTTCTTTCGTTGGATGAAAGTATTGGGTTCTATGGCGGCTGTACGCGGGAGATCTTCGGATCTGCCGGGTTTCACAGATAACCGGTTCGCCAACCTGCGTACAGCTGCCACCCTTTTTTGTTTGGCGACGAGAGCGGGTGGTTCAAATCCTTATCTGTGAGGTTTTCAATGGATCAATACAAACCGTTTCAAACCAACCCCACCAGCGTCCCAGTCCTGGCCTTCAATACCTTCGCGCCCTCCCATCTGCTCCACGAAACGGCCCGCAGTGGCATCCGCATTGGCACTGAACTGCTGGAAGCCCTGACCGCCAAGACGGACAGCCAGAACCTCCATCACCTTGTCACCGCAGCCCTCGTTTCCCTGCGCGACGGCCTGGACATGATGGGCGAAATCCAGCGTCGCCTGGACGGCCAGGCCGAACCGCAGGTTTGAAGCCGACACTGATCTAAATGTGGGAGCGGGCTTGCTCGCGAATACGGAGTATCAGCCAACACATCGGGCGACTGACCCACCGCCTTCGCGAGCAAGCCCGCTCCCACACACGCACTGCCCACATTCACCCTGCGGTGTTGCAGCAATCCCTCAGTCCGCTTAACTACCACCACCCATCCGCAAATTTGTTTCAAAACTTGACGGCCCCGGCGTCATCCACCATATTGATAGTTAGCAAACTAACTGTATGCGAACATTCCAGTGCCTCAATCCCTCGAACAACTCCAGATGAACCTCAGCAGCAGCATGGTGGTGGGCGCCCGTAATTGGCGCAAAATCTGCCAGACCACGCTGGTGAGCTACGGTATTTCCGAAGCCTGCGCGGTGCCGTTGCTGATGATCGGCCGCCTGGGCGACGGTGTGCATCAGGTCAAGGTGGCCCAGGCTTCCGGTATGGAAAGCCCGTCGCTGGTGCGCCTGCTCGACCAGTTGTGCAACGGCGGCTACGTGTGCCGTACCGAAGACATCCACGACCGTCGCGCCAAGGCGCTGAGCCTCACCGAGCGCGGCCGTGAGCTGGTGCAAGCGGTGGAAGTGCAACTAGTGCGCCTGCGCAAGGAGGTCTTGGCGGACATTCCGTCTACCGATATGGAGGCCGCGTTGCGAGTGCTGCGGGCCTTTGAGGCGGCCACGCTTTGAACGGATTTTTTACCGGTTTTCCACCCGCCCGAGACTGGTTCTACGGCGTGCGTACTTTCGCCGCCTCGATGATCGCGCTGTACATCGCCATGTTGATGCAAATGCCGCGTCCGTATTGGGCGATGGCCACGGTGTATATCGTCTCCAGCCCGTTTGTCGGCCCCACCAGTTCCAAGGCGTTGTACCGCGCTATCGGTACGTTTATGGGCGCGGCGGCGGCGGTGTTTTTTGTGCCGATGTTTGTGCAGTCGCCGTATCTGTTGGTGGTGGTGATTGCCTTGTGGACGGGCACCTTGTTGTTCCTCTCCATGCACCTGCGCACGGCCAACAATTACGCACTGATGTTGGCTGGCTACACCTTGCCGCTCATCGCCTTGCCGGTGGTGGATAACCCCTTGGCGGTATGGGATGTGGCCGAGGCGCGTACCGAAGAAATCTTCCTCGGTATTGCCGTTGCCGCAGTGGTCGGCGCGATGTTCTGGCCGCGTCGCTTGATGCCGGTATTCGACGGCTCGGTAGCCAAGTGGTTTGCCGATGCCCAGGTCTACAGCCAACGTTTTCTCAGTCGCAACGTATCGCCCGAAGAAGTCAGCACGTTGCGCGGCGGCATGGTCGCCACCTTTAACACCCTGGAATTGATGATCGGCCAACTGCCCCACGAAGGCGCGCGGCCCCAGACGGTACGCAACACCAAGGAACTGCGCGGGCGCATGATCCACCTGCTGCCGGTGGTGGAAGAACTCGACGATGCGCTGTACGCCGTCGAACAGCGTGCGCCGCAGTTTATGGAAAAGCTCACGCCGCTGCTGGACGCGACCAACCAATGGCTGGAAAGCAGCCAAAAAGACGCCTCGCTTGAAAGCTGGCGCGCCCTGCGGGACCAGGTCGATGCCCTGCAGCCCACAGGCGAGGCACTGGATGACCGTCACACCCTGCTGTTCTCCAACGCACTGTACCGCCTGGCCGAATGGATCGACCTGTGGCAAGACTGCCGCAGCCTGCAAGCGGCCATCGAATGCGAAAGCCAGGACACCTGGCGCGCCGTCTACCGTCACTGGCGCCTGGGCCGGCTCACGCCGTTCCTCGACCGTGGCTTGATGTTCTACTCGGCGTTTTCCACCGTCACCGCGATCATCGTCGCCTCGGTGCTGTGGATCTTGCTGGGCTGGACCGACGGCGGTAGCGCGGTGATCCTGGCCGCCGTGGCCTGCAGCTTCTTTGCCTCGATGGACGACCCGGCGCCGCAGATCTACCGGTTCTTTTTCTGGACGGCGATGTCGGTGTTGTTCGCCAGCCTCTATCTATTCCTCGTGCTGCCCAACCTGCACGATTTCCCGATGCTGGTGCTGGCGTTTGCCGTGCCGTTTATCTGCATCGGTACGCTTACGGTGCAGCCGCGTTTCTACCTGGGCATGTTGCTGACGCTGGTGAACACCTCGTCATTCATCAGCATCCAGGGGGCGTATGACGCCGACTTCCTCAACTTCGCCAACGTCAACCTGGCGGGGCCCGTGGGCCTGTTGTTCGCATTTGTATGGACGCTGATCGCACGGCCCTTCGGCGCCGAACTGGCGGCCAAGCGCCTGACCCGTTTCAGCTGGCGCGACATCGTCGGCATGACCGAGCCTGCGACCCTCGCCGAACACCGGCACATGGCCGCGCAGATGCTCGACCGCCTGATGCAGCACCTGCCGCGCCTGGCCCTCACCAACCAAGACACCGGCATTGCCCTGCGCGATTTGCGTGTGGCGCTGAACCTGCTCGACCTGCTGGCCTACTCGCCGCGCATCCTTGGTGTGCCACGGGTGTTGCTCAACCAAGTGGTCGAAGGCGTGGGCGGTTATTTCAAGGCGTGCCTGAAGGCCGGTGAACGCTTGCCGGCGCCCAGCGGTCTGCTGATGACCCTGGACCGCACGCGCCGCGCCCTCAACGGCCAGGGCCTGCAAGACGAAGACGACACCCGCGTGCACCTGTTGCACGCGCTGGCCGGCCTGCGCCTGGCGTTGTTGCCGGGGGTGGAATTCATTGGCGGCACCGAGATGGAAGCGCCGCTACCCGATGGAGCGCCTTTATGATCGGTGATCTGGATATCAGCGGGGTGTTCCTGCCCACGCTGTTGGTGCTGATGGGCATTACGTACCTGTTGTTTCTGGTGGTGCACGGGTTGTTGACGCGCCTCCACTTCTATCGCCTGGTCTGGCACCGGGCATTGTTCAATGTGGGGCTCTACGCGCTGTTACTGGGCGCCGTGGACTCACTCAGTCGATACCTGATGACATGAAAAAACCTTTTTTGACCATCGGCCGTGTAGTCCTGACGTTGTTGATCGTGAGTTTTGCGGTCGTCGTTGTATGGCGCATGGTCATGTACTACATGTTTGCGCCCTGGACCCGTGACGGGCATATCCGTGCCGATATCGTGCAAATCGCCCCGGATGTGTCCGGGCTGATCCAGCGGGTGGACGTGCGCGACAACCAGTTGGTGACCAAGGGCCAGGTGCTGTTTGCCGTGGACCAGGACCGCTTCAAGCTGGCGCTGCGCCAAGCCCAGGCCGCCGTGGCCGACCGCCAGGAAACCCTGGCCCAGGCCAGCCGCGAGTACAAGCGTAACCGTGGCCTGGGCAACCTGGTGCCCAGCGAGCAACTGGAAGAAAGCCAGTCTCGCGTGGCCCGTGCCCAATCGGCCCTCGCCGAAGCGCAGGTAACGGTGGACTCGGCCCAACTCAACCTCGACCGCTCGGTGATCCGCAGCCCGGTGGACGGCTACGTCAACGACCGAGCGCCGCGCACCCAGGAATTCGTCACCGCCGGGCGCCCAGTGTTGTCGGTGGTGGACAGCAATTCCTTCCACATCGATGGCTATTTCGAAGAGACCAAGCTCGACGGCATCCACGTCGGCATGGGCGTGGATATCCGCGTGATCGGCGACAACGCCCGCCTGCACGGGCATGTGCAGAGCATCGTCGCCGGTATCGAAGACCGTGACCGCACCAGCGGCTCCAACCTGCTGCCCAACGTCAACCCGGCGTTCAGCTGGGTGCGCTTGGCCCAGCGGATTCCGGTGCGCATCGCGTTTGACGATGTGCCGGCGGACTTCCGCATGATCGCCGGACGTACGGCCACCGTGTCGATCATTGCCGACAAGGTGAAAGACGGAGACAAACCATGAAGCAACTGCTGGCCACCGCTGCGCTGGGGTTGTTGCTGTCGGCCTGCCAAATGGTGGGGCCCGATTACACGCTGCCGGACCAGGCCGCCGTCAAGCGCGGCGACCTGCAAGGCCAGCTGGCAGGCGAGGGCAACAACGTGGTGTCGGCGCCGGTGCCGGCGGATTGGTGGAAGCTCTACAACGACCCGCGCCTGGATGAACTGGTGCGCCAGGCCATGGCCTCCAACACCGACCTGCGGGTGGCCGCTGCCAACCTGCAGCGCTCGCGTTATCAGGTGCAACAGGCTGAATCTGCTGGCGGTTGGAACGCCGGAGTGAAGGCCGAAGCCCAGCGTCTGCAAGAGTCCGGCGAAGCGTTTTTGCTCGAAGATAAAGTGCCAGTGGCCAATATTGGCAGCGTCGGCATCAGCACCTCGTACCAGTTCGACCTGTGGGGCACCTTGCAGCGCGGCATCGAGAGCGCCCAGGCCAGCGCCGACGCCGCCCAAGCCGCTGCCGATATCGCCCGTATCACCCTGGTGGCGGATGTAGTGCGTTCCTACACCCAGGTGTGCGCAGCCAACGAAGAACTGGCGATTGCCAACGAGTCCCTGGCGCTGCAAGCCCAAAGCACCACGCTCACCCAACGCCTGCGCGATGCCGGGCGTGGCGATGAGACCCAGGTGACGCGCTCGCAAACCCAATACAAATCCTTGCGCGCCGACATGCCGCGCTACGAAGCGGCGCGCCAGGCCGGGTTGTTCCGCCTGTCGATGTTGTTGGCCAAGCCGGTGGACCAACTGCCGACGGGCACCGGCACGTGTGCCGAGCTACCGCACATTGCCAAGTTGTTGCCGGTGGGCGACGGCGCCGCGCTGCTCAAGCGCCGCCCTGATGTGCGTCAGGCTGAGCGCCAATTGGCGGCCGCCACCGCCCGCATTGGCGTGGCCATCGGCGCGTTGTACCCAGATATCAGCATCGGCGCCACCGTGGGCACCGTCGGTATCCTCGATGACCTGGGCACCGCGCCGACCAACCGCTGGGGCTTTGGCCCGCTGATCAGCTGGTCGGTCCCGACCAACGGCGCGCGTGCCCGCATCCACGAAGCGGAAGCCGCCACCCAGGGCGCCCTGGCGCACTTCGATGGGGTGGTGCTCAACGCTATCCGCGAAACCCAGACGGGCCTGGCGCAGTACACCGCGCAACTGCAACGCCGCGATGCCCTGGACGAAGCCGGCGAGTCAGCCAAGGAAGCGGCAGACCAGACCCATCGCTTCTTCCAGGCCGGCCGCGCGTCGTTCCTGGCCGACCTGCAAGCCACCCGCACTTACACCGATGTTCGGGCGCAACTGGCGGCGGCCAACACCCAGGTTGCCATGAGCCAGATCGATCTGTTCCTGGCCCTGGGCGGCGGTTGGGAAAGCGGACGAACGCAAGCGGCGCCAGCCAGCAAACCCTGAGCGAATAGCTATGCTTTGACAGGCAGGCCGCCGTGAAGGCCTGCCTGACACTGCTCGCGTTTGCTCATGGGGATTCCAATAATGAAAAACCCTTATGCTCCCGCTTTCTGGTGCGTGTTCTTCGCACTGGTGCTGTTATCGGCCGCCTACTTCTATGGCGTGATGCTCGCCCACCAAATCGACAAGGCCATGGTGTTTCTCGACAGTGCCTGCCTGGTGATCGGCACCCTGTCCATTGGCGTGGTTGCCTGGGCCTCCTACCAAAACCACCGGGTCAAACGAAAACTCCTCGAACAGGGTAAGACCCGCGTGGCGATCTGGGACACCAAGGTCGCCCTGCGCCGCGTCGAGACCGTGTTCGACCGCTATTTCTGGGGCAGCTACTGGCAGCCGGGGCGTACCTTCCAGGAAGTCATGGGCGAACTCACCGGCACGCCCCTGGAAAAAAGCCTCGACGCCCTGAAAAAACAGTGCGTCGCCCTGGACCAGCAAGTGGCTGACGGTAGGCATTGGCTCAATAACGCGCGGGAACTGTCTGACGTTGCCACGCAAATGGCCCGTGAGCGTTACCAACTGGACTTCTGCGACCCCAAGGCCGACACCCCGAGCAACGCGGTGATACACCGCGAGTTTGAGGTGCTGGTGTACACCTGGACGGCGCGTTTGAAGAGTTTTGATCACCAACTCGATGAGATCGACTTGGAGTATTCCTGAACCTGCGGGTGAACCAACCGCACGCCTGACCCCTCTGAAAAGCTGGGCCGTTCGCGGCCGCCAGTGCTAATCTTCCCCCGTTTTCGGCGGGCTTGAGCCAACCCACACGGGTTCAAGGAAGACAGCCCACTTCTCATAGGATTTGATCAGGTCACTTCATGAATAAGCCAGCAGTTGTTCTTTTGGGTTTCGTTGTCGCCGTTGGCGTCGTCAGTGCAGGCGGCGCCTGGTACACCGGCAAGCAGTTGGAGCCGGTGTTGCAAACGGCGGTGCAGGACGCCAACAAGGAACTGCAACGCTCCATGGCCGGTGTCGATGGCACCCTGAACCTTGAGCTGGTGTCCCTGGACCGTGGCCTGTTCAGCAGCACTGCGCGCTATCGCCTCAAGGGCCAGGGCTCGTTCTTTGGTGAACAGAACCCGAACCCGGAACTGCTGTTTGTCGACCACATCGAACACGGCCCGTTGCCGTTCTCGCGTCTGGTCTCGCTCAAGTGGCTGCCGGTCATGGCCACCAGTCACTACACGTTGGAAAAGAACGCCACCACCGAAAAATGGTTCGCCGCCGCCAAGGACGTGTCGCCGCTCAAGGGCGTGGCCAATATTGGCTATAACCGCTCGGTCAGCGGCAACCTTGAATTCCTGCCCCTGGAGTACAAGGACGGCACGTCCTCGGCGAGCTTCTCCGGCGCCAACCTGGACTTCGACAGCACTGCCGAAGGCAAGAAGGTCAAGGTCAACACCTATACGAACAGCTTCAAGCTGTCGGTCATCGACGCTAACGGCGCGCCGTTCGACATAGAACTGGCCGGCCTGACCGTGGCCAGCAACTTGGAAAAATCCACTTTCGGCTTCTACACCGGGCAGAACACCGTTGAGCTGACCGACACCAAGGTCACCTTCGGCACGCAAAAGTCCGTGCTGACCCTCAAGGGCTTCGAGCAGAAAGACACCAGCGAAATCAAGGACAACAACCTGGCTGGCCGTGTCGACTACAAGATCGACGAGATCGGTTACCAGGGCAAAGCCGTGGGCTCGGCCGCCATGGGCCTGAGTGTCAAGAACATCGACGTGCCGTCGGGCCTGCTGCTGACCAAGCTGTACCAGGACAAGATGCAGCCGGTCCAAGCCGCTGCCGCCGCTGGCCAACCGGTGCCGGAGCTGCAACTGACCGAGGCCGAGCAAACCCTGGCTGAAGCCAACGTCAACCAGTTGCTGGCGGCCAAGCCGCAAGTGGCCCTGGAAAACCTGTCGCTCAAAACCACCCACGGCGAAAGCAAGTTCAACCTGATCGTGGACCTGGCCAAGCCATCGTCCATGGAGTTGCCGCCGGTTGAGCTGGCCAAGCAGATGATTACGCTGCTGGACGCCAACCTGACCTTGTCCAAGCCGATGATCGCCGACGTTTCCGCCCTGCAGGCGCAGATCGGTGGCCTCACCGACCCTAAAGCCATCGAGCAGCAATCCCAGATGGCGGCCGAGATGGTCAGCGGCATGGCGGTCGGCACTCAGTTGGCGACCCTGGTGGGTACTGATGTGGTGTCCAAGCTGCATTACGCCAACAATGAAGTGACCTTTAACGGCCAGAAGATGACCGTTGAGCAATTCATTGGGTTTGTCATGTCCAAGATCGGTGGTGTGGGCCGCGCGCAGTAAAGGTTTCGTCACCGCCCAGAAATAAATAATGGGGGAGTGGAGTTGCCCGCGATAAGGGTCAAACAATCGACATTCGCGTCGACGGTTACCCGGTTATCGCAGGCAAGTCCGCTCCCCCGTTCATTTTTCAGATTTGCGGCCAATTCTGAACAATTGTTCTGAATTCTCCTTTTTGATACATGGCTCGGGGATAGTTCCTACAGGAAAGCTAGGTCGGGTCACTAGACGCCGACACCCTGATGCAAATTGCTCAGGACCACCTATCGTTACAGCTTTCCGTGTGTAAGGAAGCTCACGATATGCTGCGAAACCTACCATTAAGTGCCTCAGGCCGGTTGCGACTGCTCATCGGTGCCGCCTTGTGCAGCCAGTTGCTGATGCCCGCCTTCGCCATGGCCGACCCGGCCTATGACGCGCTGATTATTCAGGCGCGCAATGGCAATTTCACTCCCGCCCTGACCCAACTTCGCCAACTGCCTGCCGAGCGCCAAACCCCTGGCCAGATCAGTGACCACTTGGTGATCGCCGGCTGGGCTGGGCAGGACGCCGAAGTGTTGAAGGTGTACGAGGCCCAGGGCAAGAATCGCAACTTGACGACCCAGGCACTGGCTACGGTGGCACGTACGTATCGCAACCAGAAGCAGTGGGCACAGGCCTCGGCGGTGTATCGCCAGGCGCTGTTGCGTGAACCGAACAATATCGACCTGCAACTGGGCCAGGCCCTGACCGAGGCCGATGGCGGCCAGGCCAACGATGCCGTGAAGCGCACCCGTGCGTTGGTGGCAGCCAAGCCCGATGATCCCAACCGCCGCATGGCCCTAGGCTACGCACTGACCCGCGCCGGCTTGAACTACGACGCCCTGTTTGAATTCGACCAGGCCTTTACCCGTGCCGGCGACAAGCCGGACGTTGCCCGCGAATACATCGTCGCCCTGCAAAAGGCGCGCTTGCCGGAACCCGCGTTGCGCCTGTCAGCCAAGCGCCCTGGCCTGCTGGACCCCATCACCCAGCGCCGCCTGGAAGGGGACCTCGCCGCCGAGCGCGTGCGCATGGCCGAGTTCGCCACCCGTTCCGAAAAAGAACGCTATGTGGTGGCCGACCGCGCCCTGGCCGACTACGACAAACTGCTCGCCCGCTGGACCCCAGACGCCACCGCCCACGACGACGTGGTGCGCTGGCGCATCGACCGCCTTGGCGCGTTGAAGGCACGGGCGCGCACCGCTGACGTGATCCGCGAATACGAAACCCTCAAGGACGAAGGTGTGCAACTGCCCACCTACGCCGTGCGCTGGGTGGCCGCCTCTTACCTCGACCAGCGCCAGCCGGAAAAGGCCGAGCCGTTGTATCGCCAGGCGTTGAGCGCTCCAGACGCAGAGCCTGATGACCGGGTCGAGGACACCACCGCGTTGTTCTACGCCCTGCAAGAAAGCAACAAGGGCGAAGACGCCAGCGAGGTTGCCAAAGGCCTGGCCAGCAGCCAAAAGCCTCGGGTCGAACTCAAGGGCTTGCCCATTGGCAACCCCAACGACGCCTGGATGGACGCGCAACAACTGTCGGCCCAGGCCGGTGTGTACGGTGGCGACCTGCCGGGCAGCGAAGCCGGCCTGGAAGCCTTGGTGGCCAAGGCCCCAGGCAATGTCGGCCTGCGCCTGGCCCAGGCGGATATGTACCGCGCCCGCGACCTGCCACGCCGCGCCGAAGGCGTACTCAAGGAAACCGAAGCCCAGGCCCCACGCGATATCGGCCTGGAAGTGAGCCAAGCCTACACCGCGATGGACCTGCAGGAATGGCGTCAACTCGACCTACTCACCGATGACGTGCTCGCCCGCAACCCGGATAACCGCCAGGTGCAGCGCCTCAGCCGCCTGCGGGATGTGCACGATATGGCCGAGCTGCGGGTCGAAGCCTACACCGGCAAAAGCTTCGGTGGCGGCAACGACAACGAGGCCGGCGCAGTGGCCGGTAACCGTGACTGGGGTATTGAAAGCCGCATTTACACGCCACCCATCGACGAAGACTGGCGCCTGTTCGCCGGTGCCGGCTATGCCCGCGCCGATTTCGAAGAGGGCACCGGCCAGCACCGTTGGCAGACGGTGGGGGTAGAGCGGCGCACCCGCGATATGACGCTGGAAGCCGAAGTCTCCAACCACTCCTACGGCGATGGCACCAAGCAAGGTGCTGCGGTGTCGATTGCCCGCGATATCAACGACAACTGGCAATACGGCGGCAGCCTGGGCTACCTCCTGTCCACCACGCCACTGCGGGCGTTGAACGCCGGCATCACGGCCAACGGCGGCAGCGGTTTTATCCGCTGGCGCGCCAACGAAAGCCGCGAGTGGAAACTGACCCTCAGCCCCTCCCACTTCAGCGACGGCAACGACCGCTTCGAAGCGTTGCTCAGCGGCCGCGAAGGCCTCTACAGCTCGTCGCGGGTGCAGGTGGACCTGGGTCTGGAAGTGGGCGCCAGCCGCAACAGCAAGGAAGACACGATCTACTTCAACCCGAAGTCGGACTTCACCGTGTTGCCCGTCCTCAACATCAACCATGTGCTCTATCACCGCTACGAGACTCAGTGGAGTCAGCAGTTCCAGGTCGGTGCGGGTACCTATAGCCAGCAGGATTATTCCACCGGCGGCATCGGCCTGGTGGGTTATGGCCAGCGCTATCGCTGGAATGACGTGCTGGAAGCCGGCGCCAACCTGAGCCTGATCAGCCGACCTTATGACGGCGATCGCGAACGCGATCTGCGTCTGCTCGTCGACCTCACTTACCGTTTCTAGAAGAGCCTGACCATGACCGTCCTCAGCCGTTGTTTGTTGATCCTGGGCGTTATGCTGGCCAGTGCCTGTGCCCAGCAACCCGCGCCATTTACTCCACCCGCCGAGCGGCCTGTTCCGGCCAACGAAGTGCCGTGGCCGAAGAACCATTTCCTGGGCATTGCCTACCACGACGTCGAGGACCGCGACCCCGACCAGGCCGTGGTGGCAGTGCGTACCGAGCGTTTGATCGAACAATTGGCCTGGCTGCGTGAGAACGGCTACCAGGCGGTCAGCGTCGACCAGATCCTAGCCGCACGCCGGGGTGGGCCGCCGCTGCCGCCCAAAGCCATCATGCTCAGCTTCGATGACGGTTACTCCAGCTTCTACACCCGCGTGATGCCGATTCTGCGCGCTTATAACTGGCATGCCGTGCTGGCGCCGGTCGGCTACTGGATCGATACGCCGCTGGACAAGCCGGTGGATTTTGCCGGCGCGCCACGCCCACGGGGTGAATTCCTGACCTGGCAGCAGATCCGCGAAGTGTCCCAGTCCGGCCTGGTGGAAATCGCTGCCCACACCGACGCCAGTCACACCGGGATCCTGGCCAACCCCCAAGGCAACCTGGAGCCGGCGGCGGCCTCGCTGCGTTATGACCCGGCCACCGGGCGCTATGAAACCGACGCGCAGTTCCAGGCACGGATGCGTGCGGACGTCACGGCGATCTCCAACAAGATCCAGAAAGTGACCGGCAAAAAACCACGGGTCTGGGTGTGGCCATACGGTGCAGCCAAAGGCACCACCTTGTCGATTGTCGAAGAGCAGGGCTACCAGATGGCCCTGACTCTGGAGGACGGCCTCGACAACCTCGGCGACCTGAGAAACAGCCCGCGCTTCCTGGTGGCGTCCGACCCGGATGGCGAGCACTTCGCCAACAGTATGGTCGCGGTGCAAACCCCGGCACCGATGCGGGTGCTGCATGTGGACCTGGACAACGTCTATGACCCGGACGCCGCCCAACAGGCGCGCAACCTCGACCAGTTGGTACAGCGCGTGGTGGACATGGGCGCGGGCACGGTATTCCTGCAAGCCTTCGCCGACCCCAAGGGTGACGGCCTGGTGCACTCGGTGTACTTCCCCAACCGCCACTTGCCGGTGCGCGAAGACCTGTTCAACCGCGTCGCCTGGCAGTTGCACACCCGTGCCCATGCCGCTGTGTATGCGTGGATGCCGGTGCTCAGTTTCGCCCTCGATCCAAAGCTGCCGCGCGTGACGCGCTGGGACCCGAAAACCGGCCAGGTCGGCCTCGACCCGGATCAATACAAGCGCCTGTCGCCGTTTGACCCGCAAGTGCGCAAGATCATCGGCGAGATCTATGAGGACCTGGCGCGCAACAGTGCTATCGATGGCGTGCTGTATCACGACGATGCGGTGTTCAACGATTTCGAAGACGCCAGCCCGGCAGCGCTCAAGGCCTACGCCGCCAATGGCTTGCCCGGCAGCATCGAAGCGTTGCGTGCGGACCCGGCGGTGATGCAGCGCTGGACCCGTTTCAAAAGCCGCTACCTGATCGACTTCACCAACGAGTTGACCGCCAAGGTCCGTGCCATTGCCGGGCCCCAGCTGCTGACCGCGCGCAATATCTTCGCCGAGCCGATGCTCAACCCGCAAAGCGAAGCCTGGTTTGCGCAGAACCTCGATGACTTCCTCCAGACCTACGACTGGACCGCACCCATGGCCATGCCATTGATGGAAGGGCAGGAGTACAAGACCTCCAACGCCTGGCTGGAAAAACTGGTGGCCACGGTCAAGGCACGCCCCGGCGCGCTGCAAAAAACCGTGTTTGAACTGCAAGCCAAAGACTGGCGCACCAAAGAGGCCCCCGATATCAACGGCAAGCAAATGGCCGAATGGATGGGTGTGCTCAAACGCCAGGGGGTCACGAGCTTTGGCTACTACCCGGATAACTTCCTGGAAAACTCCCCGGACTTGAAGACAGTGCGTCCGGCCCTTTCCAACCAATGGAACCCTTGACCATGTTCGATAGAATCCTGGCTTTATTCGTGCTGGCATTGGTATTGGGTGTGCCCCTGGGCCTGATCTTCCTGGTCACCGGGCAGTTCCTGATGGACTTCGTGTTTTTCTACCCGCTGTTCATGTCGGCGCTGTGGATCGCTGGCGGCCTGTACTTCTGGCTGCACTGGGAGCGCCATTGGCCTTGGGAAGAGGACACCCCGGCGCCGACCCTGGCCGGCAACCCGCTGATCTCGATCATCATCCCTTGCTACAACGAAGGCGATAACGCTGCCGACACCATTCATGCGGCGTTGGACCAGGTGTACACCAACATCGAAGTGATCGCGGTCAACGACGGCTCCAAAGACAACACCGCTGCCGTTCTCGATGCCTTGGCCCTGGAACACCCACGCCTGCGGGTGCTGCACCTGGCGCAGAACCAAGGCAAGGCCGTGGCCTTGCGCATGGGTGCGGTGGCAGCGCGCAGCGAATACCTGGTGTGCATCGATGGTGATGCATTGCTGGACAAAAACGCGGCGGCCTACATGGTCGCGCCGATGCTCGACAACCCGCGTCTGGGCGCCGTTACCGGCAACCCACGCATCCGCACACGCTCGACGTTGATCGGCCGGGTGCAGGTGGGCGAGTTCTCCTCGATCATCGGTTTGATCAAGCGTACGCAACGGGTGTTCGGCCGGATCTTCACGGTGTCGGGTGTGGTGGTAGCGTTCCGTAAAAAGGCGCTGGACCGCATCGACTACTGGAGCACCGACATGATCACCGAGGACATCGATGTCAGTTGGAAGCTGCAGCTCGATCACTGGAGCATCTTCTACGAGCCCCGTGCCCTGTGCTGGATCCTGATGCCGGAAACCGTCGGCGGCCTGTGGAAACAACGCCTGCGCTGGGCCCAAGGCGGTGCCGAGGTGCTGTTCAAGAACATCCGCGGCATCTGGCAATGGCGTCACCGCTACCTGTGGCCGCTGCTGTTCGAATACTGCCTGTCCACCGGTTGGGCGTTTACCTTCTTGCTGTCGGTGATCTTTTGGGGCCTGGGTAAATTCATGGTGCTGCCACCGGCCATTGCCGTGGACTCTCTGGTACCGCCAGCGTTTACTGGCCTGGTTCTCGCGATGGTGTGCCTGGTGCAGTTTGCCGTGAGCATCCTGATCGACCGGCGCTACGAGAAGGACCTGTGGAAAACCCTGTTCTGGACCGTGTGGTACCCGATGGTGTTCTGGCTGGTCAGCCTCTTTACCACCCTGGTCAGTTTCCCCAAGGTGCTGTTCAACCAGCATCAGAAGCGTGCGCGCTGGGTCAGCCCGGATCGTGGTATCAAACCTGTTGAAGAGGAGGCGTGATCATGAAACTGGTCAGAACTCGCCAACGTTCCATCATGTGGATCATCGATGTGCTGTTGACCTTGCTGGCCTGGGCCGGGTTGGTCTGGCTGTTGGTGCGCGGAATCACCTCGATGCTGGAAACCCATGGTGGGCCGCGCATCGAGGCGCCGATCTTTGCTGCGCTCAACACCTTGCAGGTCTACATGTGGATCGCGTTGTTCAACGCCGTAATCCTCGTCAGCTGGGCACGTTACCAGCAACGTAAAGGGCGCAAGTTTGCCCAGCGCCGTGCGCAAGCCAATGCATTGAGTGACAAGAACCTGAGCGAGAGTTTCAGCTTGGGCGAAGGCGATCTTGAGCAGCTGCGCCGGCCTGGCGTGTTGGTGATCCACAACGACGAGGACGGCGGCGTGGCCGAAGTGAAGTCCCACGTCTCCCGTGATGTGGAGAAGCCGGGGCTGACGTTGGTGCCCGGCAAGGATCAAAACAAAGACGCCAGTTGATCTGGTCTGCTGTTGTCTGTGGTGAGCGGGCTTGCCCCGCGCTGGGTTGCGAAGCAGCCCCAAAAATCTTGGGAGCGCTTCGCACTCCAGCGCGGGGCAAGCCCGCTCACCACAACAAGCCCGCTCACCACCGTTTGTGATTCCATAAATGGGATCCAATTCACAAAACCCCCGCGAACTTTTCTGCATTTTCCGGTACTAACTTATCTCGGCACGAACTTGATGGCCAACTAATGGCAACTTTTAAGTTCTCCGACGAATCGCTATCAAAAGACTTGCCGCTTGTCGGAATAATATTCCAGCTGACAGGCTGCGTACCTTTTTGATAATTTTTTATTGTTATTAATCAGGTATTTACGTGAGTAGCTAGCACGAAAGTCCAACTAACTCAGTTGCTTGGGTTGTGGGAAGTTCGATGTTAGTTTGCCGCCCCTTGATTTTCGATGGATCGAACATGTCTTTGTTATTGCCACGGACTCGGTATTTTCTGTGCACTTTGCTGCTCGCTTACTTGAGCTTGAACAGTGCCGCGGCGGCCCCTACGCCGGGGGATCAAGACCTGATTCGCGACCGCCAGAACCGCCTGCTCGAAGAACAGCGTCGGCGCCTCGAAGAGCTGCAAGACCTGCCCGGCAAAGGCGCCAAGCCCCAGGCCCCTGCGGCCCCCGTGGACACCCGTTGCTTTCCCATCCAAGACATCGAGCTCAAGGGCGCCGACAGCCTGTCTGCCGCCGACCGTGCGCGCCTGCTCAAACCCTATATCGGCCAGTGCCTGGGCGTTGTGCAGCTCAATCAACTGCTCAAGGCCATCACTGATGACTACATCGACAACGGTCGCGTGACCAGCCGTGCGTACTTGCCGCAACAAGACCTGTCCAGCGGCCACCTTCAGGTGCTGGTGGTAGAGGGCAAGCTCGAAGGCTTGAAAGGCGCCGAGGGCAGCACGGTCACCGACCGCGAGTTGGCCATGGCGTTTCCCGGCAAGGTGGGCGAGGCGCTGAACCTGCGGGAAGTCGAGCAATTGGTGGATCAGCTGAGCCGTTTGCCGTCCCGTCAGGCCCAGATGGCGCTGACTCCCGGCAGCCAGATCGGCGGCAGTGAGGTGGTGGTCAAGAACGTGCCGCAAAAGCCCTGGCGCGCCAGCCTGTCGCGTAACAACGACGGCCAGAAAAGCACCGGCGAACAACAATGGGGCGCGGGCCTGGAGTGGGACAGCCCCTTGGGCCTGGCCGATCAACTGATACTGCGCGGTGGCCACGACGCCGTCAGCGACCACCAGAAAACCTCGAAAAACAGCATGTTCTACTACAACGTGCCGTGGGGCTGGTGGAACTTCAGTTACCTCTACAGCGAGAGCGATTACCGCACCTTCGGTGTGACCGACGACTTCAAATACAAGCAGAACGGTGACAACCAGACCCACCAACTGCGCGCCGAGCGGGTGATTCATCGCGACGACCTCAGCAAGACATCGGTGAACGTCGGCGTCACGCACCTGCGCACCAACAACTACATCCTGGATACGCGCACCGAAGTGAGCAGCAACCGGCTGAGTGAGTTCCAGGTGGGCATCAACCATGGCCGTCGCATCGCCAATGCGTTCGTCAACCTCGACTTGGGCATGCAGAACGGTATCGGCTTGCTGGATGCCCAAGCCCAGGACGAACGCGACCAGTACGGCAACCGCCAGGCAAATTCGCGCTACCGCAAATACACCGCCACCGTCAGCTACTTGCAGCCATTCACCCTGTGGGGTGAGTCATTCAGTTTCACCAGCCTGGCCACCGGCCAACGCAGTGAAGACATCCTGTTCAGCCCGCAACGCATGAGCCTGGGTGGCTCGGCGTCGGTGCGCGGGTTCAAGGACCAGCAACTGACAGGCGACAGCGGTGGCTACTGGCGCAATGACCTGCGCTGGGCCCGCCCGGTCACCGTGGACTGGTTGCGCCCGGCGTTTTTCGAGTACGGCGCAAGCGTCGGCTATGACCAGGGCGTGATCAGCCATGGCCGCTACAACGACGAAGTGCATGGGCGGGTATCGAGCAACTCCCTGGAGCTGTTCGCCCGCGGCAAGCACGTCAGCACCAGCGTGACCTTTGCCCACTCCCTGGAGCGCCCGGCCGTGATGAGTGAGCGCGAAGCGCCGATCTATTTCCGCATGGATTTCTACCTGTAATTCAACGCCCCGCCTTGAGAGTTTGAATATGGACGTTCGCCCCGTAGTTGCCCTGAAAACCCTATGCCGGCGCGGCATCGCGCTGATCCTGGCCAACGCGCTGTTCTGGCAGCCGCTGCTGGCCCAGGCCGAAGGCATTGTGGTCAGCGCCCCAGGCACCACGGTGGGCCAGGCGGGCAACGGCGTGCCGGTGGTGAACATCGCGACCCCCAACGGCAGCGGGCTGTCCCATAACCAGTTCAAGGACTACAACGTCGGCCCCAATGGCGTGATCCTCAACAACGCCACCGGTGCGGCGACCAACACGCAGTTGGGCGGCTACATCATCGGCAACCCCAACCTCAAGGGCGGCGCCGCCAACGTCATCCTCAACGAAGTCAACGGCGGCAGCCCCAGCCAGTTGCGCGGCTTCACCGAAGTGGCCGGGCAGTCAGCCAAAGTCATCGTCGCCAACCCCTATGGCGTGACCTGCAACGGCTGCGGGTTCATCAATACGCCAAGCGCCACGTTGACCACCGGCAAGCCGGTTATCGACAAGGTGGGTCGCCTGGACCACTACCAAGTGGATGGCGGCGTGGTGACCATCGACGGCCAGGGCTTGAACGCCAGCAACGTCGACCGCTTCGAGATCATCACCCGTTCGGCCAAGATCAATGCGC
The DNA here is from genome assembly GCF_050432925.1 of Pseudomonas sp. 18175. Lineage (NCBI taxonomy): Bacteria > Pseudomonadati > Pseudomonadota > Gammaproteobacteria > Pseudomonadales > Pseudomonadaceae > Pseudomonas > Pseudomonas sp. 18175. The sequence continues at coordinate 53,404 of NZ_JBKFTO010000014.1, forward strand.
AGATCAATGCGCGGGAACTGACGGTGATCGCCGGGCGCAACGACGTCGATGCCCAAAGCCTGAAAACCACTGTGCGCGCCGATGACGGCAGCACCAAACCTGAACTGGCCATTGACTCCTCGGCGCTGGGCGGCATGTACGCTGGCGCGATCAAACTGGTTGGCACCGAGGCGGGCGTTGGCGTGAAACTCGACGGCACGCTGGCAGCCAGTGGCGGTGATATTCAACTCGACGCCAACGGCCGCCTGAGCATGGCGCAGGCCACCACCACCACCGGGAATATCAACGCCACCGCGCAGCATATCGAGCTGACCGACAAGGTCTACGCCGCCCGCAATGTAGAGCTGACCAGCGCCCAAACCCTGGTCAACCAGAAGAGCGTGGCGGCTGGCCAGCGCATTGAACTCAACGCGGCCACGGTCACCAACGCGGGCATCATCGAGGCGGGTGTACAGGCGGACAACAGCCGCAACGCCAGCGGCGATCTGGTGGTGAATGCGCAAACGGTGAATACCCGTTGCAACCTCCTGGCCAGCCGCAACCTGGCGATCACCGCCGCGCAGGCGCTGACCAACCAAGGCGCGGTGATCCAGGGCACGACCGTCAGTGTGAATACCGCCAAGCTGATCAATCAGGGCGAGACCGCCCGGTTGTACGGCCTGCAAAACCTGACGATCAACGCGCCGGCCATCGTCAATATGGGCGGGTTGATTCGTTTCGGTGAAGGCCAGGTCGCCACCCTCGACAGCGTGTCGGTGGATAACCGTGGCGGGCAAATCGTCGCCAGCGACCTGACCGTCACTGCCGACGCGATCAACAACCGTGGCGGCGCCTTGCACGGCCAGGAACAACTGACCCTCACCGGCAATACCCTCGATAACAGCGCCGACGGCCAGATCAGCGGCAAGCGCCTAAACCTGACCGCCCGCGACACCTTCACCAACCAAGGCGGCCTGGTTGAAGCCAGCGAGCGTTTTGCCCTTGCCGGTGGCCATGTGGATAACAGCGCGGGCGGGCAATTGCGCGGCCTGGGCGCGACGGGCAATAGCATCAACGCCACCCGCCTCGATAACGGCGGTGAAGTGGTCAGCGGTGGCGACCTGGACATCACCCTGAGTGGCGACATGACCAACAGTGGTCATGTGTCGGCCCTGCAGAAGCTCTCGGTGGTAGCCAATAACGTCAGCCAGAATGGCGGGCGCATGGCGGCCATCAACACTCAGCTCAACCTGAGCGGCACCCTCGACAACCTCGGCTTCCTCACGGCGCGCCAGCAGTTGGACATCGCCGCGGCGCAGATCAACAACCGCGGCACCCTGGGCGCCCTGGGGCCGGTGAACCTCACCGCCACCCAAGGCATCACCAATGGCGCCGATTCGCTGCTGTTCAGCGGTGGCGACCTGACCCTGCGCGGCAACAGTTTCAGTAACGCTTATGGCGACGTCTACACCCAAGGCAACCTGACGTTTGCTGCGCAGGACGGCGGGCAGGCGGCGGTGTTCAGCAACCTGTCCGGTACGGTCGAAGCCGAAGGCGCTATCGGCATCAACGCCGCCTTTGTGGAGAACGGCAAGGCCGAGTTCGAGCTGGTGAAAACCGTGACCGCCGGCACCGTGGAATGGCGCTGCGGCCAGCATTGCGGCGGCCATGACTGGTTCAAGCGTGGGCAGGTGAATATCCACCAGACGTTCCTGGAATCCGCGATCAAGGACTCGGCACCGGCGCGTCTTCTCGCGGGCAAAGACCTGTTGATCCAGGGCGACACCGTGCAGAACCGCTACAGCCTGCTGGCGGCCAACGGCAACCTTGCCATTGTCGCCAATAACCTGCTCAACCAGGGCGCCGGCACTCGCACCGGGCAAAACAGCATCGTTATCGGCACACCCGGCAAGATCGCGCGCACGGAATGGGACCAGATGGAGTCCGTCGACATCCCGGCCTTCAATGCCCTCGGCGCGTTCGATGCGGCGAAGTTTGCCGCCCTCAAGGCCAGGTCCTCCGACAGCCGTTTCGAAGAGCAAAGCAATGTCACGGCATGGACCGTCAACGATGGCCTCGCCTACAGCGCCACCCTGCAAGCCGGTGGCACCGTTGACCTCTCCAAAGTCGCCAACAAGGTGCAAAACGGCACGCTGCTGGAAAACCAGAAAGAACAACTGACTGGCAGCCTCGACAACGACCAGACCGGCATCCCCGCCGGCGGCATCGATATCAACCTCAACAAGCATGCCGACGACACCGGCGCAGCGTTCACCGCGGTCGACCCCACCACCTCGCCCTACTTCCAATTGCCCAAGGGCGATTACGGGATGTTCGTCAAAAACGTCGACCCCACCAGCCATTACCTGATCGAGACCAACCCGGCATTCGCCAGCGCGGCGGGCTTTTTCAGCTCCAACTACATGCTCGACAAGCTCGGCTACAGCGCGGACACCGCTTGGCGCCGCCTAGGTGACGGGCAATACGAAACCCGCCTGATTCGCGACGCCGTACTGGCGCGAACCGGCCAGCGTTTCCTCGACAGCGACCTGCAAAGCGACGCCGACCAGTTCCGTTACCTGATGGACAACGCCCTCGCCAGCAAAGACGCCCTGAGCCTGAGCGTCGGCGTATCCCTCACCGGCGAGCAAGTGGGCGCGTTGACCCACGACATCGTGTGGATGGAAAACCGCGTGGTCGACGGCCAGAGCGTACTGGTGCCGGTGCTGTACCTGGCCCAAGCCGAATCGCGCAACGTGCGTGGCAGCAGCCTGATCCAGGGGCGCGACCTCAACCTCGTCACCGGCGGCGACTTGCTCAACGTCGGCACCCTGCGGGCCAGCAACAACCTCACGGCCGTCAGCAACGCCAATATTTACAACGGCGGCCTGGTCGAGGCGGGCAACAACCTCGGCCTGTTGGCCCAGGACAGCATCCGCAATGCCATGGCTGGCGAGATTCGCGGCACCCAGGTTCATCTTGCCGCCGTCGAGGGCGATATCACCAACGACAGCACCGCGATTCAAGTGCGTGACGGTGCCGGCATGCGCACCCTTACCGATGCCAGCACCAGCACCATCAGCGCGCGCCAAGACCTCACGATGGAAGCCGGTCGCGACCTGATCAACCGGGGGGCGCTCGCGGCGGGCAATGACGCCAATCTCACGGCGGGCCGTGACCTCAACTTGATGGCCGTCAGCGATACGAGCGTCAAGCATGAGTTCAGCGACGGCGGGCATAAATCCAGCATCACCACCGACGTGAAAAACATCGCTGCCACGGTTACGGCGGGCGGCAATATCAACATGAAGGCCGGGCAAGACGTCACCGTCATCGGCAGCACCGCCACTGCCGGAAAAGACCTGAACATCGAGGCCGGGCGCGATTTCAACGTGACGTCGGTCAGCGATATCCACAACGTCGAAGGCAAGGAAAAACACGGCAAAAAACGCATCAAGACCGAGGATGAGCAAACCACCCAAGTCGCCAGCGTGTTGACCGCCGGTGCGAATTTCACCAGCCAGGCTGGGCGTGATACCACGCTGATCGCGAGCAAGATCAGCGCGGGCAACGAGGCGTATCTGTACAGCGCTGGGCAGACGAACCTGCTGGCGGCCGAGAACAGCACGCACACGCTGTATGACATGAAACAGAAAGGCAGCTGGGGCGCGAAAAAAGCGCAGACCGATGACGTTACCCGCACCACCCAGATCGGCACCGAGATCAAGACCGGCGGCAACCTGACGCTCAAGAGTGGCGGTGATCAGCGGTATGAAGTCGCCAAGCTAAACAGTGGCAACGACATCATCCTCGACAGTGGTGGTGCGATTACCTTCGCCGGGGTCAAGGACCTGCACGACGAGAGTCACACCAAGAGCAAGAGTGACCTTTCGTGGTTCAGCGCCAAAGGCAAAGGCAACACCGATGAAACCCTGCGCCAGAGCGAACTTGTTGCCCAAGGGCAACTGGTTATCAAGGCGGCCGAAGGCATTCGCATCGATGTGAAACAGGTTGACCAGCAGACGGTCAGCCAGACCGTGGAGGCGATGGTCAAGGCTGATCCGAACCTGGCGTGGCTCAAACAAGCCGAGGCGCGCGGGGATATTGATTGGCGCCAAGTGAAGGAGATTCACGACAGCTTCAAGTACGACAACTCCGGGCTGGGTGCCGGTGCCAAGATTGCAATTGCGATCATGATGGCGGCGATTATGGGGCCGGTGGGTTTCGGCTTGCAGGGGCCCATGCTGGCGGTATCGACCAGCCTGAGTACGACAGCCGTCACCAGCACCATCAACAACAAAGGCAACCTGGGTAAGGCGTTTAAAGAAACGGTCAGCGCCAATAGCCTAAAAAATGCGGCGGTCGCAGGCTTTACGGCAGGCGCCCTGGAATACGCCGACACCAACTGGTTCGGTGGCACAGACAGCGCCAGTGCGAGCACCGTCCAGGGTGTGAGCCCGAGCGCGGGGTCTACCGTGGCGGTGTCCAACTCCTCCAAAGATATCTTCACCTGGACGGCTGCCGGTGATATCGCCCTGCGCACCGGCACTCGGGCGGTTATTTCCAGCGGCATTTCGACATCCATCCAGGGCGGCAGCTTCGGCGACAACTTCAATGCCGCGTTACTCGGGGAAGCCGGCAACGTGGCAATGGCCACGGGCTTTAACTGGGTGGGCGATACCGTCAAGTTCCCGGATGGCAGCGTTCAGAAAATCGTCGCGCATGCCTTGATGGGAGGCTTGTTGGCCGAAGCCACCGGCAGTGACTTCAAGACCGGCGCAGCGGCCGCAGGGCTGAACGAGGCCCTGATCAACCAGCTTGATTGGGCCGCACGGGGCAATGACGACATGACGTTGATGCTCTCCCAGTTGACCGGTTTGGTTGCTGCGGCAGCCGTCGACGGAGACCTGGAAAAGGGGTCGCAAATCGCGCTTAAAGCCTCGACCTTCAACTGGCTGACTCACCGCGAAATCCAAGACGCCGACAAGGCCAGGGCCGGTTGTGGTGCGCTCGGCGGGGGAGCGGGTGAGTGCGAGAAAAAAATCATCAAGGCCATGGACGAGCTGGATAAGTCCCGAAACCTCGAGATGTTCGACTATGAGCGCTCACTGCAGGCCACGGCCTACCGTGAAGGCATGACGCAGGACGAGTACCGCGCGGGGTTGGTCGGCTACTTCAATGGCGTTGACCCAAGGGACTTGGTGTTCACCGGCTATGCGCCTGCCAATGAACTGGGTTACCAAGCCAATGCCCTCGGTGGTCATGTGGTGGACTACGCCTCCGAGTTGCCGTCGCGATTCACGGCGGGGCTTGAGGGGCTGATCAACAACTACGACAAAATCCCGGGTGCTATTGCGCAGTCGGCCAAAGATGGCGTCGATTGGTTCACCAGCCCGATTCCGGGGCAGGCCATTGCCCGAGCGGAAGACAAGCTGGTGTTCTCCACCCCTGAGCAATTGGGTGAGATGGCGTTTGATACGACGCTGGGCACGGTGACCGGTGCGATTGGAGGAAAGACACTTGAGTGGGTGGCGGGGCGATTGATCCCACAAGCAGGAACACTGGCTGGCAGTGTGAAAGGCACGGGTGCGTTTCTTGAGGGGGCAGAAGGAGGTTCTGGGTTTGGTAAGTTGGCAGATCGGCAGGTCAAGGTCTCGGCAAAAGGACTGGATATTGTCGAAACCCACTTACAACAATTCGGATATGTTCCCGAAAATGATCTTATGATTACACGACTTCGCACCGCGTTGACCGAGGGCAAGCCCGTGAGTGGCGCAGATGCGAGTTTCTATATTCATGAAGTTTCAGAGTCGACGATGATGAAAATAGGATTAGAGTACGACGCTGCCCACCAAGGAGCGCTTTCAAAGTACCAAGTGTCACCCTTTAGTGTTTATCATCCGGAAGTGATTAAAGCCGTCAACACGGCTGAGCCTGGGTCGTTCAATGGAAGCTGGTTGAAGTTTTGGAGCGAGCGACAATGATCAGTGGCAGCATTGGAAAATACGGAAAGTTTCGATTATGGCGCAATGTGTGCCAGACCACAGGTTGCAAAGTATCAGGTGATGACGTCACGGGCGTTAACGGCTTGGTACTGGAAGTGATGATTCCTCGTGGTGCGCGCGTTTTATACGGATTGCTCGGCGTACATTATTCTGCTGCTGAGCCTGTGACGTGTGGCGTTGATGCATTAACAGAGAACGCCCGTCGTTTTTTAATGGATGAAAATTTTTTGGTTGCAGGTTTTGATTCTGTCTGTGTGGGTTTGCCCAAACTGTATGAAGAGGCCGCGAGAGCTGGTTTTACACGCGCTTCAAATAACGGAGTTGAAATAGAAGTTGACCGTTTAGAGATGGTTTACGCTGCTTATGGCGAAGTCTCATCGAGTGAGCAAATTTTTGAAAAGATAGGGTTCGTGCTGGCGAGTTTGATGTCTGGTTCTTGCGGCGGTGATGTTGAGGGGGCGATTAATTCAATGCTCAACGCGCAGTGAAGCAAACGTAAAGGCTCGGGAGTGTCAGGCAGGGTTAGGTCCTGAAAAGAGATAGGTGTCTGGAATGAACAAGGACGTATACGAACGACTGCATTTTGTCCCTGTGCATGCAGATTATGCGGTTGATGCCACGGATTTAGACCCTGAGGATATACCGGCTAGTAGAGTGGAAGGTGTCCTTGAGTTATTGAGTTGCGACGACCCCAACATAAAATTTTCTGCATCAAGGTTGCTGACCAGTTGGGGATACAGAGAGGGGTTGAAGTCACTCTCGGAAGCATTCTGCGTTCCGCACGAATTCGAGGGGATTGAAGTCCATAGGCTGCATGGCTATGACGAAACATTCAAGTTTGGATTGGCCGCGCTTGTTGGGTACTTTGCTCGCTTATCGGACAGGGGAGCGGGAGAGGCCGCAAGAGCCGAGATGGTTGAACCGATTAAAAAGATCATTCAGTTATCGAATAGTCGTCCGTTTGAAATCTCCGGGTTTTTCTGGCTGGTAGAGGACAAGAAGTTCTTTGAGTATGTTCCGGCCTTGCGTGAGCATTTGTGCTTGATCGCGCAAGCACCCAGTGTGCATGGGTGGAAGATTTATGATGTTTTGAATCTTTTGCTCAAGGTGGATCACGAATTCGCCAGCGATTTTTTGCGAAAAGCACACAAGACGTTAGATGAATTTAAATTGAGCGGGAAATAAGCGTTGGGGCGATCCGCTCTAGGGTGAACGGACGATAAGTTCAATGCTTGAAGAGGCATTGAAGTAAAGGTGGCGCATTCATGACTCATTACAGGCTGGGGTTTCGACACAGGCCCAACTGTGCAGAACCTATACAAGAAAAACACACCCATTTCCTCACGCAGTTGTCTGGTCTGGGGGCGCCGTGGGATCTGGCGGGTACGCCGCAAGTGCCGGATATTGGAGGCGAGCTGGTGGTCTCGGTGTCGTTGGACAAGCAACTGCCTGCGGGCGTTAAAGGTCGAGTGACCTACGCCTTGCGAAATCAGCAATACCTGCAAGACGATGCCCAGTTTGATGACACGCTGTTCATTGAGTTTTTCGGTAATAAACTCGATTACTCAGACCTGTTGGCGCGGGTGTTTCCCGCTTATATCAAAGCGTTTGGCGCCTACCGCGCGACATTGCATGATTGGAGCGTCACCCGACGTGACTGGCCCATGGTCGTTGAGGCGTGTGACGCCACAGGTAAAGACGTGAACGGGCGCGATGGCGTTTTTCGTATAGACGCTGCTAACTATTTCGATCAGGAGTTGTGCGCCCGCGCGTTCGCGAAAACGCCTCAGCAGATCGTTGAATGCCTGGACGGGCATGTGGATAACGTTGCCGAATTCGAGCGGGGCGTCTTGATCATTATTGGCGACAGACCACTGTCCAGTGATGAACTGATGCGTGCGGGCGAACGATTGAAAGACCTTCTGAGTTAAGTCATCAAATTGAATCAGTCAAGATGAAGAATAAGCACGTGTTCGAAGCCTTGATTAAGGCTATCCAGTCCTCTGAACAGTATGAGGGCAACTTCGGTTACGCCATTGGCGATGCGAGTGCTGTGTTAAGCCGCGTTGATGAGCCAGACCACACCGCTGTCCCCAGCGACTATTTGGCTTTTCTTTCAGCCTTCGGCTTTGGTGAGCTGGACGCCGCTTTTCATCTGGATGACGGCCCCGAGCACTATTCGACGCTCTCGGGTCGTGAAATAGCAGGTGGCGACGGGCTTTATGTTTTCGGCGGTAACCAGAGCGATCTGCTCTACGCGTTCAATTCAAAAAAGGGTTGGCAGGTGGTGCAAATCAGTTGTGAACTGGACGAAATCGAACCCGTCGCCTCGAATTTCTCTGACTTCATCCTGGAGAAGTTGACGTATATCAACGCCTTGGTTGAATGGCGCGCTGCCAATTAGTGGTTGAAAGACCAGGTGCACAGGTAACCCCATGAATGTTAAAGCCGCACTCGAAGCACTGGCGTTACCCGATACGCTGCTGGCTTGTGCAGAAGGGCGCATCAGCCCGCCGATTTTCACACTGGATACGCCTGCCCAGTGGTACGGCTTCCCGCCTGCATTGATTGCGTTATGGAGTAGCGGATCTCGCCCGTTCTATATCGGGTACTGGAAGCACTGGTTTATTGATCGTGAGCCCTGCTTCGTGAAGATGTACGTGGCCTGCGAGCACATGACGGTCGAGATCGCGCGCACCCCTGCGCAATTGATGGGCGTTCTGGCCATGATGTCCATCGGCGTGGAAGACGGCGTCACCCCAGAGCTAGAGCAATTTGCCCAAGCGGTAGGGCTTGATTGCCTGCCAGCGCTGGAGGCGCAGTCGCTGAAAACCGGCGACGACCCCCAGGGCTTTGCCAACGTTGCGTTGTTCAGCCAGAAGACATCGCTGGAAAGCATCGTCGACGGCGCGGCGCCTTACACCGGCGACTTCCCCAACCCGCTCGACTCAGGCCGGGACTGGTGGGAAACCAGTTGCTCCTTCGAAATCCTCGACCGGCCGATGCCCATGGCCGCCCATGGGCAGTTGCCTGCGTGGTTTGATCCGGATCGCGAGAAAAAGCCGCTGTTCGACGACTACCTGAGCGCCGGCCGCCTGGATTATGCGTGGCTGACCTTGAACTCCACCGGCTGGTCGATCACCGATGCACGCCAAGCGCTAGTCGCGTTGCAGGCACGGGCTGACGACCGAGGATTCGATGCGGTTGTGGCTTATTGGTTGTCGGTGGCAGATGTCAGTGCGGGGGGGTACTAAACCGTGATGAGCGTTATTCCCTTGCGAAAGTTTGCTTTGGCGTTAGGCCTTTTTAGCGTTGTTTACGGCGTTAGTTTATTTGTGGCCGTGCTGGTTTCCGGCTTTGTCGGCGTGCTGTTAAAGACCTCCGACGCTTGGGTGTATTTCTGGATCGGTGCGCCGCTGTCTGTGGTGTTGACCCTCTACTGGACTGTCAGCCAATGGAGCTACGTAAAAGATTTTTTGGCCGGGCGCAGGGACTGCTAGCGCCTATGAAAAATGACCTGACAGATGGGCAATTGGACCCTACGGCCTATTCGCCGCTGACTTCAGCGTTTGCCGCGGCGACGCCCAATGAACTCAAGGTTTTCTTTGATGCATTCATGCTCAATAAACCCTACTGCCTCGACGAGTTGATTCAGTCGGTTTGGCAAACCCTCGGGTATGAGCAGTGGGGCGCGGACTTTTCTCCAGAATCCCTGGATGCCTTGGGCGAATGGTTTGCTGCGCGGGTTCGTGAGCGCGCGCAGCGCTCACCTGCTGTTGAAACGGGGTTCGAAGACGTAGCGTCCTTGGCTGTCGCAGTGGGCATGTACTACGGCGAAGTGGCGGTCAGAAATAACCCGCCACTGGGTTGGCACGCGTTGAACGGCAGCAAGCGGCAAGCCGATTACGGTCAGCCCGTGGTGTCCAGCGCGGGCAACCTGCCCACCAATCCCGTGCGGGTTGCGCAGGCCTTTGCCAGCGGCATTGCCGACGGCTCGAAGGCCGCCGGTCGACTTAGACAGACTTACGATTACTGGATGCAATTGATCAAGGGCATTCCATGAGGCCGGGCGCAGGGGGCGGATGATGATTCAATGGTCTGTGTTGCGTGCACTTATAGCGGGCAGTGACGTTGACGTGTCCGAGCAGGCGCTATCCCTCATCGACGAGGGCGTCTACAAAGTTTCAGAGACTCAATATTGCCTGGCTGATGTCCATATCGAGAGCGGGCAAAAGCGGCTGGTATTGGTGTCATGTGTTTGGGCGGTCAGTGAGGCGGCATTTCGACGAGCCTATTCGTTCGACGTCGAAGCTGACGATTTGGCGCTCGGCGCGCCCCCGGTTGAGTTACTGCCAAATGGCGCTGCGCCCACCTACGGTCAAATAAAACGTGCCTTGGCGGCTGTGGGGATGGTGATGGAGCACGCCTCCTACCGTGTGATGTCCGACGGCGATTTTATTCATCGAAGCCTGGAAAACGCCGACGCGACCTATCATTTTCGTTCGCGTGACGACGTGGACGATGAGCCGCCTTATGCGATTGTGTGGAAGTGTCGCGCGGTTAACCAGAGCGCTCAAAAATAAGTGGCGAGGTGTGGTGTGGAAAAGGCAGACGAGCTACTGGCTCGACGGATGACTGAGTTTGAGACCTTCAGGGCCGAGCGTTTGCCGGTGCTGCATGAGTTCTGTAAAGCGCTCGGGTTTGATCAGCCGCACGAGGTCTTGATTGAACCCAACAAGTTTTTGCCGCTGCTGGACCGTGGTCTTCAACACGCGGTGATCAGCGAAGAAAACCGGGCATGGTTGGTGACCCGTATCGGCTATTACATCGGCGAGTATCTGATTTCCCTGCTGGGCGGCTACTGGCTGGTGGATCTAGATCCCTTGTCCCCATCCTTCGCCAGGTACGTGGTCGGCGACTTTTCATGTGAGGGGGCAAACACTGAAGTCATTGACCCCTTTGAAATAGCGCAGCGTTATGCAACGACGCCGGAGCCACGTTTTTTAAGGCAAGAGATCGAAAAGCAGCTGATCTGAGCGTGCTGCGTCGATGCACAGTTTTTTCCAATCGCTTTACAAGGATGATCCATGAAACCTGGGAAATTTCCCCTTCTAGCCTTCCTGATGTCTTGCCTGGTGGCGGGCTGGGGGCTGGTCTACGTCGGCCGTATCAAATGGGCCATTTGGGTCGCGGCATTTATGTACACCGGTGTGGTGTTGCTCGGTGTGTTTGGCCTGAGTGCTTCACCTGTCGGGCTGTATGTGCTGTTCGGCTTCATTGTTGCGGTCAAGCTCGCTTCGGCGATCGTGTCGGCGAGGTTGGCCCGTCGCTATAACGGCCCAGCGGATGTGCCGCGCAAGCGTTTCCATGCGCTGTATGTGGGCGTGCTGATCGTGATCACCTTCATGTTGATGGAGGTGTTTCGGGTGCCGTTGATGGGGTTCAAGACCTACTACATCCCAAGCGGTTCGATGGCGCCGACAGTGTCAGTGGGTGACTACATCGTGGTCGATCTCAAGATGGGCGCACCCAAGGTCGGCGATATCGTGGTGTACCGCTGGAACGGCACCGAAGCGGTCAAGCGCGTGGCCGGTGTGGGCGGCGACACCTTGGCGATCGTCAACGGCGAGTTGATTCACAACGGCGACAACCTCGGCTTGTTCCATGCCCCGGCAGATCGGGTCGAAGGCCCGGCGTCGATGACGCTGGCACCGGTCAAGGTCGAGCCGGGGAACGTCTATCTGTTGGGCGATAACCGCTACAACAGCAATGACAGCCGCTTCATGGGGCAGGTAGCGGTTGAGGATGTGGTGGGCAAGGTAACGGGGATCTGGTTTTCCGAAGAGCGGCCGCGCATTGGCACCCGCTTTCCCTGATTGTGATGAGCGGGCTTGGCCCGCTCATCACAGGTTTACAAGAGCTTGCGCTGTACGGCCTCATCCAGCGTACTGCGCGTAAGCGCTTCCACCACTTCCCGGCCGTCAGTCTGGAACGGGATGCCGACGATCAGCACCAGGTGCATCCAGGTGCGCACCGATTCACTCTTCTTGACCCGGCCCAGCTCTTTGCCGTCTTTGTCTTTGAACACCGTTTCCAGGGTGAAGACGTTCTTCGCCGTGGTCGGGATGATGAAGAACGTCGCGCCGGTGATGATCGCCGAGGCCACGCTGAACTGTTCGTTGTTGTACAGGGTGGCATCGGCGTAGATGTCCGAATCGACCTTGTCTGTGCTTACCCGCGAAAAGCGCTCGGACTGGCGAAACGAATCGGCCACGGCTTTTTCCCACAGCGCCGCCGGTTTGCCGGCTGCAGCATTGGCCGGGCCGCCGTTGGCTTGGTTCAGCGTGGTGGTGCGTACGTACGCCGTCGGTTTTTGCGCCGCTGTGTTGGCGGTTGGCGGCCAGGTTTGCACGGCCGGCAATTCGTGTTGCGAGTAGGACACGCAGCCGGTCAGCAAGACCGCGGCGAGCACCAGGCTGTGCTTGATCAATCCTTTCATGGGTTACTCCTTGGGTAATTTGGCGGTGGCGGAATCGAGCAATTGGGTCACCAGCTCATTGAGCTGTTTGGCACCCATGGTCGGCGCCCAATATTCGCGGCCGTACAGGCCCACGTTGCGTTCGAACTTCACCTCTTCCTTGGCGCTGGCCAGTTCCTTGCCGTTACGGTCGACGATCACCAGGTTGCCGGCCACGTCGAAGGTGTCGACGTAGATCGGGCCGTTGACCCAGATCCAGATGGTCAGCGTCAGCAACGCACCGGGGAAGTAGCCTGGGTGCGGCCCACGGTGGCCCTTGAGGGAAGTCATGTTGAATTTGAGCAGTACATCGTCTTCACCCAGGCGCGTGGGGTATTCGGTGACCTGCTTGAAGTAGCCGGCGCTGCGCACGTATTGATTGAGCTGCACGGTAAGAGAGCGGCTGATTGCGGTCTTGTTGGCGTCGTTAACGTCGGTGTCGGTCACCGCCACATCGGCGATTTGCGCACTGCGCGCGCTGGTGGTGGCAGCGGGGTGGGACGGGGCGCCGATGGGGCCGGTGACGGTGTAGGACACACAGCCGGTCATGGACAATGCAGCGGCGAGCGCCGTCGCCCGGAAGAGGGTTTTCAACACACTATTTCCCTATAAATGAACGAACCAAATTACTGTCTCGACCGGGTTGTGCAGAACTTGAGGAATGTGCGCCAGCGCATGGGCCTGTGTAAAACAGCTTGAGAAGCCCTCTCAACTCCGTAAAATGCCGCGATTGTTTAAAACACGATACTTCTCAGGGATGACACCAGATATGCGCGGGCCCGCCATATTTCTCTTCGTTTATCCTCGACCCTCCATGCCATACGTCATCCCGCCAGTTTGATTGGCCGCACCAGATCTTTCACTCCAGGAGCTTCATGTGAAAACACTGTCCAAAATCCTGCTGTCGGGCCTTACCGGCGCCGCGCTGTTGACCGTGGCCGGTTGCGCCACGGAGAGCAATCGCGCACTGCCGGTTGAGCAAGTGGCCAGCGCCAGCGTCGCCTATTCGGGCGTGCGCGTGCCGATTGCCGTGGGTAAGTTCGATAACCGCTCCAGCTACATGCGCGGCATCTTCTCCGACGGCGTTGACCGCCTCGGCGGCCAGGCCAAGACCATCCTGATCACCCACCTGCAACAGACCAACCGCTTCAGCGTGCTGGACCGCGACAACATGGGCGAAATCTCCCAGGAAGCTGCGATCAAAGGCACCGCGCAGAAGCTCAAGGGCGCTGACTATGTGGTGACGGGCGACGTGACCGAGTTCGGTCGCAAAGAAACCGGCGACCGCCAGCTGTTCGGCATCCTCGGCCGTGGCAAGACCCAGGTGGCTTACGCCAAAGTCGCGTTGAATATCGTCAACATCAGCACCTCCGAAGTGGTGTATTCCACCCAAGGCGCCGGTGAGTACGCCCTGTCCAACCGTGAAGTGGTCGGCTTCGGCGGCACCGCCAGCTACGACTCCACCCTCAATGGCAAGGTCTTGGACCTGGCCATGCGCGAAGCCATCAACCGCCTCGTCGACGGCATCAACGCCGGCGCCTGGAACCCGCGCAACTGATCAGCAGCACCTCAAGGAGCAGTACAAGGATGAGCAAGGCAGTCAAGTTGGCGCTGATGCTGACAGCAAGCGCAGTAGTCGCCGGGTGCCATACGGCGCCCCAACCCCTGTATCAGTGGGAAAGCTACCAGCCGCAGGTTTACGAGTACTTCAAGGGCGAGCCCAAGGAAGCGCAGGTCGAGGCGCTGGAGCGGGATCTGCAAAAGATCAACGCCAGTGGCCGCAAGGCCCCGCCGGGCTACCACGCCCACCTGGGCATGCTGTACCTGAGCATGGGCAAGGATGACCAGATGGTGCAGGAGTTTCGCACCGAGAAGGCGTTGTTCCCCGAGTCCACTGCGTACATGGACTTTTTGCTGAAAAACGCCAAGACCGGAGTCGCCACTAAATGAGCCTGTTGAAAATCACCGGCGCCTTGCTGGCCCTGGCGTTGCTTGGCGGTTGCGCCGCACCCAAGACCGTTGACTACACGGCGTACAAACAGGCACGGCCCAAGTCGATCCTGGTACTGCCGCCGCTCAATGAGTCGCCGGAAGTGCAGGCGTCCTACAGCCTGGTCTCGCAAGTCACCTACCCGTTGGCCGAAGCCGGCTACTACGTGCTGCCTATCGCCCTGGTGGACGAAACCTTCCGCCAGAACGGTCTGACCACCGCCAACGATATCCAGGCCCTGCCACCGACCAAGCTGCATGACATTTTTGGTGCGGACGCGGCGCTGTATATCACTGTGACCGAGTACGGCACCAAGTACATGCTGATCGCCAGCGACACCGCCGTGACGGCCTCGGCCAAACTGGTGGACCTGCGCACCGGCACCACCCTGTGGACCGGTTCGGCCCGCGCCTCCAGCGAGGAAGGCAACAACAACGGCGGCGGCCTGGTGGGCATGCTGATCACCGCAGCGGTCAAGCAAGTGATCAACAGCTCCACCGATGCGGCTCACCCGATTGCCGGCATCACCAGTGCACGCCTGCTGTCGCCGGGGCAACGCACGGGCATTCTGTACGGCCCGCGCAACCCGAAATACGGCACTGACTGATCAACACCACCCATCAAATGTGGTGTTATCGGAATTGGGGTTAACCCGAATCCTGGCTACCTTGCGTCTGACCTTGTGAACGGATCATTCATTCACGAGGTTCAGCCCATGTCCCGTCCTCTGCTCTTCCTGCGTCCTGCCGTCCAGGGCTTTACCGTCACCTTGCTGGTAACGCTGGCCGGCTGTGGGCTGCCTTCTTCCCATGAGGAGGCCAAGCCGCCTTCCGTGGTTGTACCGGCAACCGAGCTGCACAGCGCGCCGGTACAAGGGGCCTTGGCTAAACGCATGGCAATGCCCGCGCCGATGAGGATGCAGGAGTCGGCGGCGATGGACTACCGCAGCGAGCCCCGCGAACAGTACGAAAACCTGCCGGACAACCCGGTGCATCGCGTGGTTGAGACGCCGGTGTCCACCTTCAGCGCCGACGTCGACACCGGCAGCTACGCCAACGTAAGACGTTTCCTCAATCAGGGCAGCCTGCCGCCTGAGGGAGCTGTGCGACTGGAGGAAATGGTCAACTACTTTCCCTACAGTTACCCGTTGCCCACCGATGGCTCGCCGTTTGGCGTCACCACCGAAGTCGCCGCCACACCCTGGAACCCACGCACCCAACTGCTGCGTATCGGCATCAAGGCCTCCGACCGTGCCGTAGCGGATCTGGCACCAGCCAATCTGGTGTTCCTGGTGGATGTGTCCGGTTCCATGGACCGCCGCGAAGGTTTGCCGCTGGTGAAAAGCACCCTGAAATTGCTGGTGGACCAGCTGCGCGACCAGGACCGTGTGTCCCTGGTGGTCTACGCCGGTGAATCCCGTGTGGTACTCAAGCCCACCTCGGGCCGCGACAAGGCCAAGATCCGTAATGCCATCGAGCAACTCACCGCCGGCGGCTCCACGGCAGGCGCGTCCGGTATCGAACTGGCTTACCAGATGGCCCGCGAAGGCTTTATCGACAAGGGCATCAACCGCATCTTGCTGGCCACCGATGGTGACTTCAACGTGGGTGTCAGCGACTTCGATAGCCTCAAGCAAATGGCCGTCGAGCAGCGCAAAAGTGGCGTATCCCTGACCACCCTGGGCTTTGGTGTGGATAACTACAACGAACACCTGATGGAGCAACTGGCCGATGCTGGAGACGGCAACTACGCCTACATCGACAACCTGCGCGAAGCCCGCAAGGTGCTGGTGGACCAACTTAGCTCGACCTTGGCGGTGGTGGCGCGGGACGTGAAGTTGCAAGTGGAGTTCAACCCGGCGCGGGTCAGCGAGTATCGCCTGCTTGGCTATGAAAACCGCGCGTTGAAGCGTGAGGATTTCAACAACGACAAGGTCGATGCCGGCGAAGTCGGCGCAGGGCATACGGTGACCGCGCTGTACGAAATTGTGCCTAAGGGAGAGAAGGGTTGGCTGGAGCCGTTGCGTTATGCCGCTGCGCCCGCTGCGGAAAGTAAATCTACGGAGCTGGCGATGCTGCGGGTGCGCTACAAGCCTGCGGCGGGCGGCGGCAGCAAGTTGATTGAGCGGCCGATCAGCAACGCATCCGCCCAACCCAGCGAAGACCTGCGCTTTGCCGCCGCCGTGGCTGCCTTCGCCCAACAGCTCAAAGGTGATGGCCGCTACACTGGCAACATGAGCCTGCAGGACACCGCTGCACTGGCCCGCTCGGCCCGGGGTGATGACCCGTTCGGGTTGCGCAATGAGTTTGTGCAACTGGTAGAGCTGGCCCAGAGCCTCAAGGCTGCGGCCAAACCGTGAATAAAGGGAGTTAGCCAACGATATGCCCGCTCCAGACGACCTATCCAGCGACGAATCGCTGCTGGCTCGCTACCGAACCGGCGACACTGCCGCGTTCGAAGCCCTGTACGCCCGGCACCGCCAGGGCCTGTACCGTTTCCTTGTGTCCCTGAGCAACAAAGCCGAACTGGCCGAGGAGATCTACCAGGAAACCTGGCTCAGCCTGATCCGCAGCGCCACCCAGCCACAGGGTCGGGCGAGTTTTCGTACTTGGTTGTTCCAGATTGCCCGCAACCGTTTGATCGATTACTGGCGCAAGCATGGTATCCACAACCCCTTGCATGACAGCTACGACGAACAACTGCACGCCCAGCCCGACGACAGCGCCGGGCCTGAGCAGCAACTGAGCCTGAGCCGCGACCAGGCTCGCCTCGACGCCGCGCTGCAAGACTTGCCCGAAGACCAGCGCGAAGTTTTCCTGCTGCGCCTGCACGGCGACCTCGAAGTGCCGCAAATCGCCACGCTTACCGGCGCCCCGCTGGAAACCGTAAAAAGCCGCCTGCGTTACGCCCAGCAGAAACTGCGCCGCCTGCTGGCCGAGGAGATACCCGCATGACCGACTCTCGACATACCCCAGACCCCGACGACCTGCTCCTACAGCACTTTCGTCAAAACAGCAGCGGCGAGCCGCCCGCGTCCCTCGACGCCTTCATCCTCACCACCGCCCGCCGGGAAGCCCCGGCCCCGCAACCGAGCCTGTGGCAACGCTGGCTGCACGCCTGCCAACGGCCACGGTGGCAAATGGCATTTGCCACGGTGGCGGGTGTGGCGTTGATGATTGGCGTGGTGATGCGCGAGCCTGTACCGCAACAGGAGATATCCACAGCGACCTTCTCCGCCCTCCACGAAGAGGCCGCCAGCCCGCCACCTCCGGTGATGTCCGCTCCTGCGCCAGTGGCCCGGATGGCGGCTGCGCCCAAGGTCGAGCGTGCACAGGTCATGGGATCGATGGCGGATGAGTCGAGCGCCAAGCTGAATAAGCGTGCGCCGGTGGTATTGCCTACGTTGGAGGAGGGGTTGCAGGAGATTTTGAGGTTGCGTGAGGCAGGGGAGACCAAGGCGGCGGATGAGAAACTGCTGGCGTTGCATGAGCGCTTTCCCGGTGAAGATTTGCCCGCGCGGCTGGAAGAGGCGCGTAATCATTAGGCTCTCCGGCGTCAGTTGACGAGCGCTTATCAATCTTTATAATTCCACGCAACACGGCCCCTGTCGGTTGATGCGCTTCGGCGCTGAGACTGCTCAGGGGTTTTTTATTGCCTGTGATTTATCATTTACCAGTCGCGCTCCTGCCAATCACGATCGGCGCCCATGCCTTCCAAATTCAAATCAAGATGGTGCAAGTCGGGGAAATCCTTTTCCATCAGTAACTGTAAGCGCTTTCCCCAGGTGCACGATGGGTTTATGGCTCGCATTAGATGGTGAGTCATGCACAGCAACATAAATGGTCGAGCGCGTCGGTGCGCATCATCATGGAACGCTGACAGCGAAGGCACTTGCTCTACTGGCGGTAGTTTTGGTTGGTCGATGATGTTGCGATTCCAGAGGCGACTATGGTGAGCGCACACATTTCGCAAGTAGTTCAGGCTGCGCAACCAGGTGGCGAAAACTCTTCCATTTGTGATCCCGTACGCCTTGGAAATCTGATCCTGATCGTTTTCACTCATGCCTGAGTAAAGGGTCGATAGAGTTCCAAAGTCCCAAACTTCGCACGCGACCCAAACTGCCAAAGGTAAGCCGTATTTTTCTTTGTTATGTCTGATGAAATCTTCGTTCGAGCGGTTGATCAATGCTGCGTGTTTACCGACCCATACGTGGTGCTTTGTTAGGCCGGTCTTTCCATCCAGTTCTACGGAAAAACTCTCATGGAATAGCTCTGGCATCAGGTAAGCGAATTTGTTGTGTTTGCCCAATGCATGGGAGATATCCACTCGTAGAGCTATCTCTATGCGTTCCAGCGCATCCAGGGTCAAGAGACGAAGCTTTTTGTCAAAGACATAAAGATCGATTGCATTTTGGAAGGTAGTACCCGCCTTGAAGGTATCGAGGGGGATACGCGCAGGTTTCGTTTTAGCAGGCTTTTGGTTTTTGTACTGCAGTAGCGGACAGCAGAGTTCTGTGCGCTCGCGAAAGGCGAACCAGTAACCGCTGAGACGGTAGTAGCCGATACGTTCCAGGTACTCAAGGGCCTTCGCTTGGTCAGTAACATACATGCCGCGCGCGATGACCAGATCGAGTTGTTCTCGATAGCTCTGCCAAGGTTTTGGATAACCCTGTGCCATTGATAAATCACCTTGGCTGCCGAATGGCAGATTTTATTATTTTTTTATTGAGGTTGAGCTAGTAACCCTCAATTTTTGGTCGCTATCTTTGCTCTCGCCACCGGCGGGCAATGTACCTCGTTGGGTTGGTCCTCACCCTTATTGGAAGCATTCAGAGACAAAGATGCCTTAATCCAAACGCAAAAAAGCCCCAGGCCTTTCGACCTGGGGCTTTTTCATCTGTATCTGGTGCACCCGGCGGGATTCGAACCCACGACCCCTGCCTTCGGAGGGCAGTACTCTATCCAGCTGAGCTACGGATGCTTGTGCGGGCGACATCATACCCATGTCGACCTTGGGCGTCCATGCCGGTCTTTGGGCCTTCCAACGTAGGAATTTGCCACGCCAAGGCCCTGCGTCGGGGGCCGTTGGTCAATGCGGTGGAACCGGGCTTAGACGCGTTGATCAGAAAGTTTCGGTGAAAGTCGCGTTTTCGTTCTTTTTTTCGAACAGACTATTGCCCTGTACCCCCATTGATCCTAGGATTCGTTTGAGATTTCAAACGCTCCGTGTCCCGTGCGCCATTTCCTTCCTTCGCGCGCTGGGGCTGATTTCCCTGACGGCAGCCCACAAGGCGCCTTTCAACAACTCTAATTCGCTCCGCGTGCGCGCGGTGCTGTTAAGGAAAGCCGACATGCAGCTTAAAGATGCCCAGTTGTTCCGCCAGCAAGCCTTTATCGATGGCGCTTGGGTCGACGCGGACAACGGTCAAACCATCAAGGTCAACAACCCTGCCACGGGCGAAATTCTCGGCACCGTGCCAAAGATGGGCGCCGCTGAAACCCGCCGCGCCATCGAAGCCGCCGACAAGGCCCTGCCGGCCTGGCGTGCACTGACCGCCAAGGAGCGCGCCAACAAGTTGCGCCGTTGGTTCGAACTGCTGATCGAAAACCAGGACGACCTCGCGCGCCTGATGACCCTCGAACAAGGCAAGCCGCTGGCCGAAGCCAAGGGCGAAATTGTCTACGCCGCGTCCTTTATCGAGTGGTTTGCCGAAGAAGCCAAGCGCATCTATGGCGACGTTATTCCTGGCCATCAACCCGACAAGCGCCTGATCGTGATCAAGCAGCCAATCGGTGTGACCGCTGCCATCACTCCGTGGAACTTCCCGGCCGCGATGATCACCCGTAAAGCCGGCCCGGCCCTGGCCGCTGGTTGCACCATGGTGATCAAGCCAGCTTCGCAAACCCCATTCTCGGCCCTGGCCCTGGTTGAACTGGCGCACCGCGCCGGCATCCCTAAGGGCGTGCTGA
The DNA here is from genome assembly GCF_050432925.1 of Pseudomonas sp. 18175. Classification (NCBI taxonomy): domain Bacteria; kingdom Pseudomonadati; phylum Pseudomonadota; class Gammaproteobacteria; order Pseudomonadales; family Pseudomonadaceae; genus Pseudomonas; species Pseudomonas sp. 18175. Next base: position 73,864 of record NZ_JBKFTO010000014.1, read on the forward strand.
GCGTTGTGACCGGCAGCGCCGGCGACATCGGTGGCGAGCTGACCAGCAACCCGATCGTGCGTAAATTGTCCTTCACCGGCTCCACCGAAATCGGTCGCCAACTGATGGCCGAATGCGCCAAGGACATCAAGAAGGTTTCCCTGGAACTGGGCGGTAACGCACCGTTCATCGTGTTCGACGATGCCGACCTGGATAAGGCCGTCGAAGGCGCGATCATCTCCAAGTACCGCAACAACGGCCAAACCTGCGTCTGCGCCAACCGCCTGTACATCCAGGATTCGGTGTACGACGCCTTCGCCGAAAAACTCAAAGTGGCCGTGGCCAAGTTGAAGATCGGCAACGGTCTGGAAGACGGCACCACCACTGGCCCGCTGATCGACGAAAAAGCCGTGGCCAAGGTGCAGGAACACATCGCCGACGCCCTGAGCAAAGGTGCCACGTTGCTGGCTGGCGGCAAGGTCATGGAAGGCAACTTCTTCGAACCGACCATCCTCACCAACGTGCCGAAAAACGCCGCCGTTGCCAAGGAAGAAACCTTCGGCCCACTGGCGCCGCTGTTCCGCTTCAAAGACGAAGCCGAAGTGATCGCGATGTCCAACGACACCGAGTTCGGCCTGGCATCGTACTTCTATGCTCGCGACCTGGGCCGTGTGTTCCGTGTGGCTGAAGCCCTGGAATACGGCATGGTCGGCGTTAACACGGGGTTGATCTCCAACGAAGTGGCGCCGTTCGGCGGTATCAAGGCCTCGGGCCTGGGCCGTGAAGGTTCCAAGTACGGGATCGAGGACTATCTGGAAATCAAATACCTCTGCCTGGGCATCTAAGCTCTGTAAGAGATTGCAACAAACGCAAAGGGCACGAGAGCGCTGACCCTTTGCGTGTTTCACCCCGTTATTCGTAGTGGCCGGGAAAGCCGTGGCAGTCGATCATCGCATGCTGCCGCCGCCTCCTCCCCCCACGTATGCCTTGGACCACGCCACCCGATGAGTGGCGAATGAGGACTTTATGAGCAAGACCAACGCATCCCTGATGAAACGCCGCGAAGCCGCTGTACCGCGCGGTGTTGGCCAGATCCACCCGATCTTCGCTGAATCGGCAAAAAACGCCACCGTGACCGACGTTGAAGGTCGCGAGTTCATCGACTTCGCCGGCGGCATCGCCGTGCTGAACACCGGCCACGTGCACCCGAAAATCATCGCGGCCGTGACCGAGCAGCTGAACAAGCTGACCCACACCTGCTTCCAGGTACTGGCCTACGAGCCTTACGTTGAAGTGTGCGAAAAAGTGAACGCCAAGGTGCCAGGCGACTTCGCCAAGAAAACCCTGCTGGTCACCACCGGTTCCGAAGCGGTAGAAAACGCCGTGAAAATCGCCCGTGCCGCCACTGGCCGTGCCGGCGTAATCGCCTTCACCGGCGCTTACCACGGCCGTACCATGATGACCCTGGGCCTCACCGGTAAAGTCGTGCCGTACTCGGCAGGCATGGGCCTGATGCCAGGCGGTGTGTTCCGCGCGCTGTACCCGAACGAACTGCACGGTGTGAGCGACGACGACTCCATCGCCAGCATCGAACGCATCTTCAAAAACGATGCCGAACCCCGTGATATCGCGGCGATCATCATCGAGCCCGTGCAGGGCGAAGGCGGTTTCTACGTCGCGCCTAAACCGTTCATGAAGCGCCTGCGCGAACTGTGCGACAAGCACGGCATCCTGCTGATCGCCGACGAAGTGCAAACCGGTGCCGGCCGTACCGGCACCTTCTTCGCCATGGAACAGATGGGCGTTGCCGCCGACCTGACCACCTTCGCCAAATCCATCGCTGGCGGCTTCCCGCTGGCCGGTGTGTGCGGCAAGGCTGAATACATGGACGCCATCGCCCCAGGTGGCCTGGGCGGCACCTACGCCGGTAGCCCGATCGCCTGTGCGGCGGCGCTGGCGGTGATGGAAGTGTTCGAAGAAGAGCACCTGCTGGACCGCTGCAAGGCAGTCGGCGAGCGTCTGGTCACCGGCCTGAAAGCCATCCAGGCCAAGTACCCGATCATCGGCGAAGTACGTGCCCTGGGCGCGATGATCGCGGTCGAGCTGTTCGACGATGGCGACACCCACAAGCCAAACGCTGCTGCCGTCGCCTCCGTGGTGGCCAAGGCGCGTGACAAGGGCCTGATCCTGTTGAGCTGCGGTACCTACGGCAACGTGTTGCGCGTACTGGTGCCGCTGACCTCGCCGGACGAGCAGTTGGACAAAGGTTTGGCGATCATCGAAGAGTGCTTCTCGGAGCTGTAAGCCGAAGCTGACCTGGTCGACAGAAAAAACCCGCTTCGGCGGGTTTTTTTGTGCCCGATGCAGCACATTCAGGCCCTGTTCATTGTACGTAGGCCGCTCCATTGACTAAGGTGCAAGCATTGCCGATGGAGCGTGCTGGATGACTGCTGTTGATTTACCCGCTGTACCCCGAGTGCTGATTGCCGAGGCGGACCCTTGGTCGCGGGATCTGCTCAAGCAAGTGTTGTTGAACGTGCGCTGCGATGCGCGGCTGGATGTGTGTGCCGACGGCCAACAAGCGGCGACGTTGCTGCGGGACAAGGCCTACGATTTGATCCTGGCCGATTGGGAGCTGCCGGGCATCGATGGCCTGAACCTGCTGCGCACTGTGCGCCAGAAGCGCCGCTCGCCCGCGTTGCCGTTCATTCTGCTGAGCAGTCGCAATGACAGCGCCAGCGTGCGTGAAGCCTTGCCCCTGGCGCCTACGGCGTACCTGACCAAACCCCTGAACATGGAAAGCCTGACCCAGCGCCTGCAAGACCTGCTGCTGAACGAAGGCGAGAGCGTGTACTGCGAGATACCGCCGCTTGCGCCCGGCACGACCCTGCCGGTGTTCCTTGAGCGCCGCCGCGAGGCCTCTGATGGCGCGCCGCTGCGGGTCGACGTGAAGGCCGCCGTACAACGCAGCCTCGGGCCGGAAGGCCTGGACCTCAAGCGCCTGGAAGACCAGGTACGCATGGACCCGCAGATCACCGCAGTGCTGATCGCCGCCGCCAACAGTGCCGGTCATCACGGTACGCCGGTGCAAACTTTGCCAGCGGCGTTGCACAAGCTGGCTGCCGGGCAGAGCATGAACCTGATCCTGGGCCTGGCCCTCAAGCACAACGTGGTGCTGGGTGATCCGGCGCTGGTGGCCTACGCCGAGCGGCATTGGCAGTTGTCCCAGGACACGGCCGACTACGCGCGGCGCTTGGCGCGCATGCTGGAGCTGGACCATGAACGTTGCTACAGCGCCGGTATCCTGCACAGGCTGGGGGACCTGGCGTTGTTGCGCTGCCTTGAAGGCTGGCGCCAGGGCGGCGGGGCGTTGGATGACGAGGTAATTGGTGAGTCGCTCTACACCTTCGGCGCGGCCTATGGTTCGGCGTTGCGGGCGCGTTGGCGCTTGCCGTTGGAGTTGCGTCAGTTGATCGCGGCGATCTATTCGTTGGAAGGTGGGGTGTATGCCCGGGATGCGCTGGTGGTGAACCTGGCGGCGCAGATGGCGCGACTTACCGAGCATGAGGGGCTTGAAACACTGGCCGCCGGTAAGACCGCGCGACTGCTCAAAGTGGGGTTGTCGGAGCTCACTCGGGTGCGAAAATCCTAGGAAGGTGCAGAGATCCAAATGTGGGAGCGGGCTTGCTCGCGAATGCGGTCTGTCAGTCAAAGATGTTCTAACTGACCCTCCGCTTTCGCGAGCAAGCCCGCTCCCACATGGGATATGCGCTGAACCAACGGGACGTGACCGGCCCTAGCCCGCAACCACCCGGTTCTTGCCCTGGCGCTTAGCCTCGTACATGGCCGCATCGGCGCGGGCGAACAAGCTGTCCAGCGTCGAGTCTTCTTCGCGCAGGCTCGCCAGGCCCTGGCTGATGGTCACGGTAAAGTCCTGCCCCTCATAGCTGAAATGCAGGTCCTGAATCTCCCTGCCCAGGCGCTCGGCGACCTGCAATGCCATCTCCGGTGCACAACCGGGCAAGACGGCGGCGAACTCTTCGCCGCCGATGCGCCCGAACAGATCGCCACGGCGCAATACGCCGCGCCCGCTCTCGGCGATACGTCGCAGCACCTGATCGCCCTCCAAGTGGCCGTAGGTGTCGTTGACGTCCTTGAAGTCATCAATATCCAGCAGCAGGAAGGCCAGCGGGGTGCCTTGGACGCAAGCTGTGTCGAAGGCTTGGTTGGCGCATTCGAAGAAGTGTCGCCGGTTGCTGGTCTGGGTCAGCACGTCAGTGGTGGCCAGGCGATGCAGTTCGAGCTCCAGCTGTTTCTTCTCGGTGATGTCCTCGGCCATGCCGACGACGATCACTGGCTCGCCGGGCACCACTTGCTGGTTGACGTAGCACTTGTCGCTCAGCCAGCGGATCTGCCCGTCGGCGGTAATGATGCGGTATTCGCGGTCTTCCACGCTGCCGTACTCCAGCACACGGGCCAGACTGTGTTCGGCGTAGTCGAGGTCTTCGGGGTGGATGCTGTTGCGCCATTCCCGATGATCGGCCAGCAACAGGCCGGCAGACCGCCCGAACACGCGCTCATAGGCCGGGCTTACGTACAGCACGCGCCGGGTTTCCCAATCAATGGCCCACAGCACCGCGTTGACACTCACCAGCAGCGAACTGAGCAGCTGTTCGCGCTCGCTTAGCCGTTCGACTTCACCTTGGGCATGCATCAACGCCAGCAGGGTTGCAGCTGCTGCCGGTCGTGGATGTTCGGCGGTAGGGGGATCGGTCAAGTAGGGCTGTTCGGAAGCCATCGGCACAACTCTCTCTGGGCGCGCCGCAGGATGGAGCAGCGGTCACTACAAGGGCCACCATGATGGCGAAGTGTTCATTGAGAGAGGGGAATTGCGGTGAAGTTCCGTCAACGGGACCGATTGCCGATGTCCGAGAAATGACGTCAAAAAGCTGATGGGCGGGAAGGCAAGCCCTCCCGCCGCACCGTCAGACCGCTGCCGGACGCAGCGAATAGGTCTTCAGTTGATGGGCAAAGTCCCGCAGGGACTGGATGCCGCTGGCCTCGGCTTCATGCACCCATTCCTTGATGGCTGCCAGCATATCGTGGCCATTGGTACTGGTCTTGAGCCAGATCTGTTGCAGTGCCAGGCGCTTTTCGTAGATCACTTTCAGCGCATGGCTGTGCTCCAGCATGCTCTGGATGCGCAGGTGGTGGCGGTCATCCAGCAGGCTGGTTTCCCGCGACAGCAGGCGCTTGGCACGATGGAACTGGTGGCGCACCGAATGATCAACCTTTTCCAGCTCTTGCTTGACCAGTGGGCCAATCACCAACTTGCGGTACTGGGCCATGATCTGGAAGCGGTTGTTGAGGATCGCCATGGCGGTGTCCATGTCCAGGTGGCCCTTGCCTTCGACGCGGTGGGCAATCGGCGCCACACGCTGCACCTTGGCCAGGCGCAGCCAGCTGAACACCTTGATCCAGGCCCAGCCCAGGTCGAATTCCCACTTCTTCACCGACAGCTTGGCCGAGTTCGGGTAGGTGTGGTGGTTGTTGTGCAGCTCTTCGCCACCGACGATGATGCCCCACGGCACCAGGTTGGTCGCCGCATCACGGCATTCGAAGTTGCGATAGCCCACGGCATGGCCCAGGCCGTTGATCACACCGGCGGCCCAGAACGGGATCCACATCATCTGGATCGCCCAGATGGTGATGCCAATGGTGCCGAACAGCAGCAGGTCGATCACGCCCATGATCGCCACGCCCAGCAGCGGGTAGGGGGTGTAGATTTTGCGCTCGATCCAGTCGTCCGGGCAGTTTTTGCCGTAGATGCGCAGGGTCTCGGGGTTTTCCGCTTCGGCGCGGTACAGTTCGGCGCCTTTGCGCAGTACCGTGGACAGGCCCTTGATCACTGGGCTGTGGGGGTCGTCGACGGTTTCGCATTTAGCGTGGTGTTTGCGGTGGATAGCGGTCCACTCGCGGGTGTTCTGCGCCGTGGTCAGCCACAGCCAGAAGCGGAAGAAGTGTTTCAGGCCGGCATTGAGCTCCAGGGAGCGATGGGCTGAATAGCGGTGCAGATAGACGGTGACCCCAACGATGGTCACGTGGGTCATCAACAGAGTGACCGCCACCAGTTGCCAGGCTGACAGGTCAAGAAAACCGTTGTACCACATAGGCTGTATGGCCCTCAGATAAAGAAAAAAACAGCTCACGCATTATCACTAAGCCTGCACAGAAAACCAGCCGCCCTTTCAGATAGGAGTGACTGGATGTTTCTTATTCTATAATCCGCAGCCTTTGTAGGGCGATGCTGTTTTTTTGGTAAGGATTACTGACCATATGCTGTTTTCATACCGAGGTGCCCTGCGTGCGGGGCTGGTATACCTGCTGGTTTCCATTGTGTGGCTCCAGCTCAGCAACCACGTATTGATCAACTTTCTCGATGAGCCGCGCGAGTTGGGGCACTGGTTACAGGTGCGCGGTTACGTATGGGTGGCCCTGAGCGCCCTGGCCATTTACCTGCTGTGCGCGCGGTTTGCCCGCGCCAACCTGCTGCAACAGCCCTTGAAGGAGAACCGCGAACGCCTGCGCCAAGCCGCCGCCGTGTTTGATTGCACCCGTGAAGGCGTGCTGGTCACCGACGCCAAGGGGCTGATCGTGCATGTGAACCGGGCTTTTATGGAGATCACCGGCTACCGTCGCGAAGATGTCATGGGCCAGCTACCCAGCCTGTTCAAATCAGGGCGCCATTCGTCGAATTTTTACCAGCAGATGTTCCAGAGCCTGGCGCGCACCGGCGAATGGAGCGGTGAAATCTGGAATCGACGCAAAAGCGGCGAAATTTATCCACAGTGGCAAACCATCCGCGTGATTCACGATGACCAGGGCCAGGTCAGCCACTACGTTGCAGTCTTTTCCGATATCAGCGCCATCAAGGATTCCGAGCACGAACTGGCCCACCTGGCGCACCACGATCCGCTCACCGACCTACCCAACCGCCTGCTGTTCACCGACCGTGCCGAGCAGGCGCTGGCCTCTGCGCAAACCCACAAGCGCGGTTGCGCCCTGCTGTTGCTGGACCTGGACCACTTCAAGATCATCAACGACAGCCTCGGCCATAACGTGGGCGACCAGTTGCTCAAGTTGGTGGGCGAGCGGCTCCAGGCTCTGTTCGGCCCTGGAGTGACCCTGGCTCGCCTGGGGGGCGATGAGTTCGCGGTGCTGGCGGAAAGTTGTCCACAGGTGGTGCAGGCCGCCGCGTTGGCCCATCGGATATTGGAGGCGATGAAGCAGCCGTTCATCTTTGACGGCCATCAGTTGTTTATCAGTGCCAGCATCGGCATCAGCCTGTTCCCCAGCGATGCCCTGAGCGCCGAACAACTGCTGCGCAATGCCGACTCTGCGCTGTTCAAGGCCAAGAGCGTCGGGCGCGAAGGTTACGCCTTGTACACCGAAGAACTCACCGCCCACGCCCAGAACCGCGTGGAGATCGCCAGCGAACTGCGTCGCGCCCTGGAGCAGCAAGAGCTGCGTGTCTACTACCAGCCGGTGCACGACCTGCATGGCAGCCGCCTGGTCGGCGTCGAAGCGCTGGTACGTTGGCAGCACCCGGAGCGCGGGCTGGTGCCGCCGGGGGAATTTATCCCCATCGCCGAGCGCACCGGCTTGATCGCCGATATCGACGCTTGGGTGCTGGACCAGGCGTGCCGCCAGATGTGCCAATGGCTGGCGCAGGGCGCGCCGCTGAGTTTTATCGCGGTGAATGTCTCCAGCCGCCTGTTCGCCCGGCGCGAGCTGTACGGGCAAGTCGCCCAGGTGCTGCACAACACCGGCCTGGACCCGGCCTACCTTGAATTGGAAGTCACCGAAAGCGCAGTGATGGACGACCCCGAGGAAGCCTTGGAGCAACTGCACCGCCTGCGCGAACTGGGCTTGCGCCTGGCTATCGATGACTTCGGCACCGGCTATTCCTCACTGCTGCGCCTCAAGCGTCTGCCGGTGCAGAAGCTCAAGATCGACCAGGGCTTTGTCGCCGGGTTGCCGTGGGATGAGGACGATGCGGCGATTGTGCGCGTGGTCATCGCCCTAGCCAAAAGCATGGGTATGCAGGTGCACGCCGAAGGGATCGAGCAGGTGGAGCAGGCGCGGTTCCTGTTGGAGCAGGAATGCGATCTGGGGCAGGGGTATTGGTTTGGGCGGCCGGTGCCAGAGAGTGAAATCGATTGGAACCGAGCCCCCCCAATCCAGAATTGAAATGTGGCCAAAATGTGGGAGCGGGCTTGCTCGCGAATGGGGTGGTTCAGTCAGCACATTTGGCGACTGACCCACCGCATTCGCGAGCAAGCCCGCTCCCACATTTGAATCTATGCAACGCTTAATTGCAGCGTCATCGCCTTAAACCCGCGCGCAACCCCACGTCCCACCAGAAAATTCTTTCTGGTTATATAAACATTCTTAAATAGTATTTTTAAGAATATCCGCGCTTATCTACTATCGCCCTCACGCCACACGCAGTGCCGCCACTGCACGGCACGCACATTTCATTTCAGGAGCGAGACCATGAGCGCATCTCTACGTAGCGTCGACGGCCAGGACGAAGCAGCCATTTTGCGTGAGATCCAGAGCGCATTGCGCGATCTGCGGTTTGGCGCGGTGGAAATCACTGTGCATAACGCCCAAGTGGTACAGATTGAACGCAAAGAAAAATTCCGTCTGCAGAACCCGGGCAACAAACCGGCGTAAGCAGCAACGGCGATTCGCATGCTAGACCCGCACTTATAAGAAAAAGCCAACACCCAGAATTTTCAGGAGCTTCTATGTCGTCGATTCGCCGTTACGCCCTGGCCGCCCTGGCCAGCGCCGTGTTTGCAGGTTCCGCTGTTGCCAAGGACTACGAGTTGCTCAACGTCTCGTACGACCCGACCCGTGAGCTGTACCAGGACTACAACGCAGAGTTCACCACCTTCTGGAAACAGTCCCACCCCGGTGACAACGTAAAAATCCAGCAATCCCACGGTGGTTCGGGCAAACAAGGCCGCGCCGTGATCGACGGCCTGCGCGCCGACGTGGTGACCCTGGCCCTGGCCGGCGACATCGACGAAATCGCCAAGCTGGGCAAAACCCTCCCGGAAAACTGGCAGACCCGCCTGCCGGACGCCAGCACCCCGTACACCTCGACCATCGTGTTCCTGGTGCGCAAGGGCAACCCTAAAGGCATCAAGGACTGGGGCGACCTGATCAAGAAAGACGTCTCCGTGATCACCCCGAACCCGAAAACCTCCGGCGGTGCGCGCTGGAACTTCCTCGCCGCCTGGGCCTACGGCCTCAAAGCCGGTGGCAGCGAAGCCAAGGCCCAGGAATACGTGAAAGAGCTGTTCAAGCACGTGCCTGTGCTGGACACCGGCGCTCGCGGTTCGACCATCACCTTCGTCAACAACGGTCAGGGTGATGTGTTGCTGGCCTGGGAAAACGAGGCGTTCCTGGCCCTGAAAGAAGACGGCGGCGCCGACAAGTTCGATATCGTCGTGCCTTCCCTGTCGATCCTGGCCGAGCCGCCAGTGGCCGTCGTCGACAAGAACGCCGAGAAAAAGGGCAACACCGAAATCGCCACCGAATACCTGAAGCACCTGTACAGCCCAGCTGGCCAAGAGATCGCGGCGAAAAACTTCTACCGCCCACGTGATGCAAAAGTGGCCGCCAAATACGCCCCGCAGTTCCCGAAACTGGACCTGGTGACTATCGACAAAGACTTCGGCGGCTGGAAAACTGCCCAACCGAAATTCTTTAACGACGGTGGCGTGTTCGACCAGATCTACACCGCCCAGTAAGAGCGGCTTGTTGTGGCGAGGGAGCTTGCTCCCGCTGGGCTGCGAAGCAGCCCAGAAGCTTGGGAGCGCTTCGCACTCCAGCGCGAGCAAGCTCGCTCACCACATAAAGCCCGCTCCTACAGGGATTAGGAGCCCGCATTCGTTTGCGGGTTTTGCATGTCTGCTCCCCTAACCAAGGACTCTTATGTCGCGTCGTATCTCCCCCGTCATACCCGGCTTCGGGCTGACGCTGGGCTACACCGTGGTGTACCTCAGCCTGATCGTACTCATCCCGCTGGCGGCGATGTTTGTACACGCCGCTCAACTCACCTGGGATCAGTTCTGGAACATCATCTCCGCACCGCGCGTGCTGGCGGCCTTGAAGCTGAGCTTCAGCACCGCGCTGTACGCGGCACTGATCAACGGCGTGATCGGCACGCTGCTGGCCTGGGTGCTGGTGCGCTACACCTTCCCCGGCCGCAAGGTCATCGATGCGATGATCGACCTGCCCTTCGCCCTGCCCACCGCCGTGGCCGGTATCGCGCTGACCGCCTTGTACACGCCCAACGGTTTTGTCGGCCAGTTCGCCGCTGACCTGGGCTTCAAGATCGCCTACACCCCGCTGGGCATCACCCTGGCGCTGACGTTCGTCACGCTGCCGTTCGTGGTGCGCACGGTGCAGCCGGTATTGGCCGATATCCCCCGGGAAATTGAAGAGGCCGCCGCCTGCCTGGGGGCCAAGCCACTGCAGGTGTTCCGCTACATCCTGGTGCCGGCGTTGCTGCCAGCCTGGCTGACCGGTTTTGCCCTGGCGTTTGCCCGAGGCGTGGGTGAGTACGGCTCGGTGATTTTCATCGCCGGCAACATGCCGATGAAAACCGAGATCCTGCCGCTGCTGATCATGGTCAAGCTCGACCAATACGACTACCGCGGCGCCACCTCCATTGGTGTGCTGATGCTGGTGGTTTCCTTTGTCTTGCTGCTGCTGATCAACTTGTTGCAGCGGCGCATCGAACGTCCATAAGGAGGCGCGGAACATGTCCCAATCGTCTATTTCCGCCGCGTCCTCGGCCAACGCTGCCCGCCGTGGCAGCGCGACCTCGCGACGTATTCTGATCGGCCTCGGCTGGCTGGTGTTCGTGCTGTTCCTGCTGTTGCCGCTGCTGATCGTGGTGACCCAGGGCTTGAAGAACGGCCTCGGCGCGTTCTTCACCGCGATCCTCGAACCCGATGCACTGTCGGCGCTGAAACTCACGGTAATCGCCGTGGCGATTTCGGTGCCGCTCAACGTGGTGTTCGGCGTCAGCGCCGCCTGGTGCGTGAGCAAATACTCGTTCCGTGGCAAGAGCATCCTGGTGACGCTGATCGACCTGCCGTTCTCGGTATCGCCGGTGATCGCAGGCCTGGTCTACGTGTTGATGTTCGGCGCCCAGGGTTTTTTTGGCCCGTGGTTGCAGGACCATGACATCCAGATCGTGTTCGCCTTGCCCGGCATCGTGCTGGCGACCATCTTCGTCACCGTGCCGTTCGTGGCCCGTGAGCTGATCCCGCTGATGCAAGAGCAGGGCACCCAGGAAGAAGAAGCCGCACGCCTGCTGGGTGCCAATGGCTGGCAGATGTTCTGGCATGTGACCGTGCCGAATATCAAATGGGGCCTGATCTACGGCGTGGTGCTGTGTACCGCACGGGCCATGGGTGAGTTCGGCGCGGTGTCGGTGGTGTCCGGCCACATCCGTGGCGTCACCAACACCCTGCCGCTGCACGTCGAGATTCTCTACAACGAATATAACCACGTCGCCGCGTTTGCGGTGGCCAGCCTGCTGCTGATCCTGGCGCTCTTTATCCTGCTGCTCAAGCAGTGGAGCGAGAACCGTATCAACCGCCTGCGCAAAAGTGCCGGTGAGGAATAAGTCATGTCGATCGAAGTCCGTAATGTCAGCAAGAACTTCAACGCCTTCAAGGCCCTGAACAGCATCAATCTGGATATCCAGAGTGGCGAGCTGGTGGCGTTGTTGGGCCCGTCCGGCTGTGGCAAGACCACCTTGCTGCGCATCATCGCAGGCCTGGAAACCCCGGATGACGGCAGCATCGTGTTCCACGGTGAAGACGTCTCCGGCCACGATGTACGTGATCGCAACGTCGGGTTTGTGTTCCAGCACTACGCGTTGTTCCGCCACATGACCGTGTTCGACAACGTCGCGTTCGGCCTGCGCATGAAGCCCAAGAACCAGCGTCCGAACGAAAGCCAGATCGCCAGCAAAGTCCACGAGCTGCTGAACATGGTGCAACTCGATTGGCTGTCCGACCGCTACCCGGAACAACTCTCCGGTGGCCAGCGCCAACGGATCGCCCTGGCCCGCGCCCTGGCGGTGGAACCGAAAGTGCTGCTGCTCGACGAACCGTTCGGCGCCCTTGACGCCAAGGTGCGTAAAGAACTGCGCCGTTGGCTCGCACGCCTGCACGAAGACATCAACCTGACCTCGGTGTTTGTGACCCACGACCAGGAAGAGGCCATGGAAGTCGCCGACCGTATCGTGGTGATGAACAAGGGCGTGATCGAGCAGATCGGCTCACCGGGTGAAGTCTACGAAAACCCGGCCAGCGATTTCGTCTACCACTTCCTCGGTGACTCGAACCGCCTGCACCTGGGTGAAGACAACCATGTGCTGTTCCGTCCCCACGAAGTGTCGCTGTCGCGCCATGAACTGGAAGACCACCATGCGGCCGAAGTGCGTGATATTCGTCCGTTGGGCGCGACCACCCGCGTGACCTTGAAGGTCGAAGGCCAGAACGAACTGATCGAAGCCGAAGTGGTGAAAGACCACGACAGCCTGACCGGTTTGGCCCGTGGCGAGACCTTGTTCTTCAAGCCCAAGGTTTGGCAAAAAGCTTAAGAACCCACCACCAGGCCAAATGTGGAATGGGATCAAACTGTGGGAGCGGGCTTGCTCGCGAATACGGAGTGTCAGTCAGCAGATTTACCGACTGATACACCGCATTCGCGAGCAAGCCCGCTCCCACATTTAAATCCCTCTAGGCTTTAGATCACGGCGCGCCACCGGGCCCGAGCGATCTTCGATCTGCTGCTTGAGGTCATGCCGCAGCCCTACGAGAAACGCCAACTCCGCCACCACAAACAACGGCCCCACGATCAACCCCGACACATCATCCACAAACGCGGGTTTCCTGCCTTCGTAGTAGTGCCCGACAAACTGAATCACCCAGCCCACCACAAACATCCCGATGCCGCTGCTGAGCCACACCAGCGTGCTCTGTGCTGCCAACACATGCCCAGCCCACACCGACAAACCCATCAACAGCGTCATCAGTGCGCCCAGTGCCAGTTCAAGACGCAGGTAAAACCACGCGGAAAACAGCGCAAGCAACACCGCTGGCGATAGCCACAACCCGCCCACCGCCCATTCGGGACGCGACAGCAACACCGCCACCGCGACGACAATCAACGGGATGCCGATAAAGTGGCTGGCAATATTGCGTGGGTCACGGTGGTAGGCAGCATATTGGCTAAGGTGGTCGACGAGGCTTTTCATTGTTATTCCTCCTGTAGGATGTTTGATCATGCCCTGTCAGCCTTCGACTAACTGTCAACTGGGCGACACTCTTTGGAGTTCTCATGATCGCGTCGAAATGGCACGCCCAGTTGGTCGCCGGCCACTGGTTCAGCCACTTGCCCATCGAGCTACAGCGTAGTCTGTTGGCGGCGGCGCGGTTGCGCTCGCTGACGGCTGGGGAGTACCTGTTCAAGCGCGGCGACCCGCCTTGCGGCCTGTATGCCGTGCTGGAAGGTGCGGTGCGGGTCAGCGCGGTGAACGCCCAGGGCAAGGAAGCGGTATTGAGCCTGGTCGAAGCACCCTATTGGTTCGGTGAAATCTGCCTGTTCGACAACCTGCCGCGCACCCACGACGCGCTGGCGATGGGGCCTTGTACGCTATTGCAGGTGGCGCAGGCGCAGATGCTTGAAATCCTGGCTGAGCACCCGGTGTATTGGCGGGACATGGCACTGTTGATGAGCCACAAGCTGCGCTTGTCGTTGATCAATATCGAGCAGATCAGCCTGATGAGCACGTCGCAGCGCCTGGCCCACCGGCTGCTGATGATCGCTGAAGGATACGGGGAAATTGCCCAGGCGCGCCGCGTCCTGCAGTTGCCGCAGGAAGACCTGGCGGCGATGTTGGGGCTGTCCCGCCAGACCACCAACAGTCTGCTCAAGGCGCTGGAACAGCTGGGCATCATCGGCTTGAGTTACGCCGCGATTGAGGTGCTGGACCTGCAACGCCTGCGGCAGGCCGCAGGCGTCGGCGGTTGAACTATGAACCGCGATACGTGGAAAACCCATAAGGGCTGAGCAACAGTGGGATGTGGTAATGCTGGTCGGCCTGCTTGACCTGGAAAATCACCGGCACTTCTGGGAAGAACGTCTCGCGGCCCGCTTTTTTGTAGTAATCGCCGGTCTTGAACACCACGCGATACTCACCCGGCTGCATGCTGCGGTTGGCGGGGAACAGCTCGGCGATGCGCCCTTGCTGATTGGTAACGCCTTTAGACAGCGATTGCCATTGATCGCCCACCTGCTGTTCGAGCGTGACACTCACACCGGCAGACGGCAGGCCGTTCTCCAGGTTGAGCACGTGGACGCTCAGGGGGTTACCGTCTGCCAGTGCCAGGTTGCACAGGCCGCTCAGGCTGAGGGCGGCAAGGGTCATGCTTAAGGTTTTCATTCAGAGGTCCTTTCGAGGAGGGTTCAGCGGGTGGTTTTCAAGCCCAATTGCTCGGCTGCCTGCATGGCACAGGCTTCATCCTGCGCAGCGCCGCCGGCACCGGCGATGCCCAGTGCGCCGACCAATTCGGCATCGGCAAACAGCGGCACGCCGCCACCGAGCAACAGCAACTCGGGCAAGCTGTTAAGGTTGGCCGCTTCGGGGTTGTTGCGGGCGCGCTCGGCAAACAAGCGGGTCGGGGTTTTGGTCGACAGCGCGGTGTACGCCTTGCGTTGGCTGGCGACACTGTTGTGCGGGCCGACGCCATCGGCTCGCAGGCCCAGCAGCAGGTTGCCGCCGCGGTCGAGCACGGTCAGGGCTGCGGTGCAGTGGGCCAGGCTGGCATCGGCCAGTTGGCGCGCGGTGCGCAGATCAAGCTCGGCATGGCGCGGCAGTTGCGGCGTAGCCTGGGCGGCGGTGCAGACGGCCAGGCTCAAGAACAGGGCAGTGCGATACATGGTGATGGCTCCATAAAGCAGGCCGTCACGTTAGTCAGCGCATGGGGTCAGAATCCGCACAATTTGATGACAAAGTTGTAATCAAACCACGAGGTACGGCATGCAGGTGTTGTTAGTGGAAGACCAGCCCCAACTGGCGCAGCGCATGGCCCAGGGCCTGAGTGAGGCCGGCTTCACGGTAGAACTCGCAGCCAATGGCATGGCGGCGTTGCGCTTTGTTGAAAGCGCTGATTACGACCTGGTGATCCTTGATGTGATGTTGCCTGGTTTGAACGCCTGGAAATTGCAGCAGGCGATTCGGCAAAAGGGCGACATGCCGGTGTTGTTTTTAACCACGCCGGATGGGATTGAAGACCGGCTACGGGGGTTGGAGCTGCACGAGGACGACTATTTGCTCAAGCCGTTTGAGGACAAGGCGTTGGTGGCGCGGGTGAGGAAACTGCTTCGGCGTGGGCGGGACTGGTAGGGCCTCATCGGGGGCAAGCCCCCTCCCACATTAAACTGCATTCCAAAGTTGGAACTCGATCTAATGTGGGAGCGGGCTTGCTCGCGAAAGGGCCCTCAAAAACACCACAAGCCTTCCTACCTCAACCCCTCCCGAAACTGCCCCGGCGTCATCCCCGTCCACCGCTTGAACGCCCGGTTGAAACTGCTGGTATCGGCAAACCCCAATAAATGACTGATCTCGGCCAATGAGCACTGCGGGTCGCGCAAATGCAGCAACGCCAGGTTCTCCCGGCATTCATTGAGTAGCGCATCAAAGCGGCAGCCCTCGTCCGCCAAATGCCGCTGCAAGCTGCGCAAACTCAAGTGCAGCGCCTGCGCCACGCGTTCGGCACTGGGCTCGCCATCGGGCAGTTGCGCTTCGATCACCCGGCGTACCTTGCGCTCCCACGTCAGCGGTTGCAGTTGGGCGAGGGTGCGTTTGAGCACGGTTTCGTTGTGTTCAGCCAATTCCGGGTTGGCGTCGTCCAGGTGGCTGTCGAAGTCCTGGGCGGCGAACTCCAGGCGGTCTTCCTCGGCGCCGAAAAACACCGGCGCGCGAAACACCGTGTGCCAGGGCTTGGGGTCGGCGGGCTCGGGCCTGCGCAGGTACACCGCCAATGGCGCGTACTCACGGCCCAGGCGATTGCGGCAAGTGCGCACATAGATCGCCGCAAAGGCATCGATGGCTTCAAACGCCGGCGCCGGGCTGCCCGGCAGTTGCAGCAGGCGAAAGCGGTAGCGTTCGCCATCGCCGCTGAGCTCAAGCGTCAGGGCATCGCTGACCACTTGGTGATAGCGCACGATGCGTTCGAACACTTCGCGCAGGCTGCCGCTGGCCACCAGCGCATACCCCAGCGCGTGGAAGGTAGTGGGGCTGACAAACCGCGACACCCGCAAGCCAATCGCTGGGTCGCCGCTGGCCTGTACCGCCAGTTCCCACAAACGGGTGGTGGCCGACAGCGGGTAGCGTGCGTTGGGATCGTCCATCTGCAGCGGGTCGAGCCCTGCGGCCACACACAGCGCGGCGCTGTCCAGGCCCAGGGCGTCGAGCTGCTTGCGCAGGGCGCGGGTCCAACTGGCGAGGGAGGTGGGTTCGGTCATGACGATTGGCGCTTGCGGTCAACAGGTTGGCGTCCGGGGCTAGCGTCCTGCCAGATCGCTTGGGGCAGGATGGGCGCATCAATACACAAGAGGATGGGAGCATGGACGGTACTTCTGCAAGTCCCCAACAGATGAACGCACAGCAACGCTCGGCAAAGATCCGCGAAGTGGTACTGGCCGAAGGCGTGCGCTTGCGCCAGCAGCACCCGTGGCTGTTGCATCAGGACGCGCTGGGGGCGGGCATCCTGGCCTTTGCCCTGGTGGGTATGGTGGGCTCGGCGGCGCTCTACATCAGCGGTCATCTGGCCTGGTGGGTGTGCCTTTTGCTCAACGCGTTCCTCGCCTCGCTGACCCACGAGCTGGAACACGACCTGATCCACAGCATGTACTTTCGCAAGCAACGCCTGCCCCACAACCTGATGATGGGCCTGGTGTGGCTGGCGCGGCCGAGCACCATCAACCCGTGGATTCGCCGCCATCTGCACCTCAACCATCACAAGGTGTCCGGCACCGAAACCGATATGGAAGAACGCGCCATCACCAACGGCGAACCCTGGGGCTTTGCGCGGTTGTTGATGGTCGGCGACAACGTGATGTCGGCGTTTATCCGCATGCTGCGGGCCAAGACCTGGAAGCACAAACTGACCATCCTCAAGCGCTCGCTGCTGGTGTACGCACCGCTGGCGCTGCTGCATTGGGGCGCATGGTATGTGTTCCTCGGCTTTCATGCCGCCAATGGCATCGCCAGCCTGTTGGGCGCGCCGATTGAATGGTCAGCGACGACGTTGCAGGTGATGCAGGTGATCGATATCGCCGCTGTGGTGATCATTGGTCCCAACGTGCTGCGCACCTTTTGCCTGCACTTTGTCAGCTCCAACATGCACTACTACGGCGATGTGGAACTGGGCAATGTGATCCAGCAAACCCAAGTGCTGAACCCTTGGTGGATGTGGCCGTTGCAGGCGTTCTGCTTCAACTTCGGCAGCACCCACGGTATCCACCATTTTGTGGTGAAGGAGCCGTTCTACATCCGCCAGATGACGGCCAAAGTGGCGCATAAGGTGATGGCTGAAATGGGCGTGCGTTTCAATGATTTCGGCACGTTTGCGCGGGCCAATCGGCTGGAGCCCCCGGCGCGCGACAACCCTGGGCTCAACCCGGCTGAATCGGCGCTGCGCTGATGCTCACGGTCGTTTTCAACAGGCAATAAACGCCAGGGGCAGGTCGCGGATCTGTTCGCGCAGCGGCGGTTGGTAATGGTCGTCGTTGGTCAATTCGTGCAGCAGCTCTTCGCGCAGTTGATGGAACTCGAAACTGCTGCGCTGGCGCGGGTGGGGCAGGGCGACATCGACCACCTGCTTGATCCGCCCCGGCCTTGGCTCCATGACTACCACGCGGTCGGCGAGGAAAATCGCCTCTTCCACGTCGTGGGTCACCAGCACCGTGGTGATCTTGGCGCGGGCGCGAATCGCCAACAGTTCGTCCTGCATTTGCTGGCGGGTCAGGGCATCGAGGGCGCCGAAGGGTTCGTCCAACAACAGGATGCGAGGGCTGGCCACCAGGCCTCGGGCAATCGCCACTCGTTGCGCCATGCCGCCAGACAGTTGGTGCGGGTAGGCACGGGTGAAGTCCCCAAGGCCTACCAGTTCAATGAAGTCATGGATACGCCGGTTGCGCTCGGTCTCGCTCAACGGCTCGTTGACCAGGCCCAGGCCGATGTTTTCGGCCACGGTCAGCCAGGGGAACAAGCGGTGTTCCTGGAACACAATGCCGCGCTCGCTGCCGATGCCGCTCACGGCCTTGCCGTCTACCTGGATCTCGCCGCGAAACTGGGTATCCAGCCCGATCAGCAGGCGCAGCAGCGTGGATTTGCCACAGCCGCTGGAGCCGACAATCGCGACGAATTCACCTTCGGCAATGTCCAGGTTGAATTCGCGGATGGCTTCCAGTTCGAAGCCGTCCACATCGAAGGTCTTGCCCACATGGTTGAAGCTGACGAGGGGGGCGTTCATGCGTGTCTCCAGCGGGTGGCGCGGGTTTCGATGCGCTGGCCGATAAGGTTGAGGGCCGCGCCGGTGAGGCCGACCAGGAGCATGCCGCTCATGATCAGGTCCATGCGCAGCAGCTGTTGGGCGCCGATCATCAGGCTGCCGATGCCGCCGTTGGACGGCATGAAATATTCCGCGCCGATGGTGCCCAGCCAGGCGTAGATCAGGCTCAGGCGCAGGCCGGCGAAAATCCCCGCCGCTGCACCGGGCAAGATCAGCCGGCGCAGGCGTTGGAACAGGCTAAGGCGCAGCACTTGCGCCGCCTCACGCAGCTGGGGCGACAGGTTCAGCACGCTGCGTTGGGTGGCGATAAACAACGGGAAGAATGCGGCGAGCCCGATAAAGACCCACTTGGCCAACTCACCCAGGCCAAACCAGGCGGTGAGCAGTGGCACCCAGGCGAAGATCGCGATCTGGCGCAGCGCCGACAACGTTGGGCCGAGCACCCGCTCACTGCGGTGGGACAAACCCAGCCACAGGCCCATGGCAAACCCCAGGCTGCCACCAAGCATCAAGCCGCCCAAGGTGCGTCCCAGGCTCTTGCCCAGGGCGCCGGACAGACTGCCGTCGAGCACGCCTGCCACGGTGGTCTGCAATACTTCCCATGGGCTTATCAGAATGTTGGCGTCCACCCAGGCCTGTTGCGTCGCCACTTGCCACAGCGCCAGCAACAGCAGTGGCAGTAGCCAGGGTTGCAGGCGTTGCCAGCCTTCATAGCGCGGGCCACGGCGAATCTGCGCGGTGGCCGGGTGCGGCCAGTGCACCCACTTGCGGTCCAGCCAACCAATGCCGCGATCCATCACCACGCCCAGCACGCCAATGACCACGATGCACACAAAGACGATATCGAGCATGAACAACTGGCGAGCCCACACCATCAGGTAGCCGATGCCTTCGCTGGACGCCAACAGTTCAACGGCGAGCAACGATGTCCAACCCGCCGCCAGGGCCAAGCGTACTCCAGCCATGAATGCAGGGAGTGCTGCGGGCAGGATCAAGCGTCGAACCAGCAGGTGAGTGGGCAAACGCAGCACGCGGGCGGCCTCGCGCAGGTTGGGCTGGGCGTCGCGCACGCCCACCAGGGTATGCAGGGTGACGGGCACCACGATGGCCTTGACCAGCACCACCAGTTTCAGGGTTTCGCCGATGCCGAAAAACACCATGAACAGCGGGATCCACGCCAGGGTCGGCACTTGCGACAGCGCGCTGAATGTCGGGAACACCAGGCGCTCGGCCTGCGCACTGAACCCCAGCAGCGCGCCCAACAACGCCCCGGCGCCGATGCCCGCCAGCAACCCCCAGAACAGGCGCTGCAAGCTGATCGCCAGGTGGCTCCACAACTCGCCGCCGGCCAATTCCACGGCGCTGCTCCATACCAGCGAAGGCGGCGGCAGAATCTGCTCGCTCATCCACTGATTGCGACTGGCCAGCCACCACAGCGCGAACAACCCCAGCGGCAACAGCCACGGCAGCAGGCGCTCGCCCAGGTGAGGCCAGCGGCGCGTGCTGCCTTGGCTGGGAGCGGCGAGAGGCAGGCTCAACAGTGAGATTCGGGCCATGGTGGACCTCCGTTGTCGCCAATGGCGTTATGTGATTTTGATCTTACAAAAACGCAATCAAGATGATTAAGGGATAAGGAAAGTCATTTAAAGCCTCTGCCAAGCACGCATCCAATGCATTCGGAGAATATTTTCGATGCTGTTTATGCATAGCCCTCTGGAGCCTGCGTTTTAACCCGCATAGATCTAAAAGCTATTAAATTGTGAATTTATAGTATTTAAAGTTTTGATCGGGTTGTGCGTAATTTCTTCCTCCCAGGCGACCCTCGCCCACACGGAGCTGCGCTTATGAAACTGCCCTTCAAACGTCTGATCACCCTGCTCGCGGGGACCGCGCTGGCCGGGTTGGTACACGCTGGCGACCTCAAGGAAATCCGCATTGCCGTGCCTGACCTCAGTGCGGGCAGCCAGCACAGTGGTGGGGGGATCACTGATGTATTGCGCACCCAGCAGATCTACGAGAAGGCCTTCGCCGACCAGGGCATCAAGATCCAGTGGAATTACTTCAAGGGCGCCGGCCCCGTCATCAACGAAGCCTTCGCCAACGACCAGGTCGACCTGGCTTACCTGGGCGATCTGGCGGCGATCATCGGTCGCTCCAATGGCCTGGATACTCGCTTGCTCAGCGCCTCCGCGCGGGGTGTGAAGCAGTACTTGGGCGTGGTGCCGGGGTCTGGCATCAAGACCTTGCAGGACCTCAAGGGCAAACGCATCGCGGTGTTCCGTGGCACGGCCAGCCAGCTTTCGTTTGACAGCGCCTTGGCCAGCCAGGGTTTGAGTGAAAAAGACTTCAAAGTCATCAACCTCGACTACAGCGCTGCGAGTGCCGCCCTGGCCGCCAAGCAGATTGATGCCACCTGGGGCAGCTCCAGCCTCAGTGCCTTGCAGGCCAAGGGCCTGGCGGACTTGCCCTTGACCACCAAGGATCTTGGCGGAGCAGGCAGCATCCAAGCAGTGTTGGTGGGCAGCGGCAAGTTCGTCGATGCACACCCCGAAGTCATCACCCAATTGCTCAAGGCCCAGCAGCAGGCGGTGCAGTGGTTGACCGATGACAACAACAAGCAGGCCTACGTCGACCTGGTGTCGGGGCTGGCCAGTTACCCGCCGGTAATCCTCGGCAATGACCTGAAAAACGAGAAGCTCAGCGAACTGTTCCCTTCGACCCTCGACCCGGTGTTCCTCGGCAAATTGCAGGACTCGGTCGACCTGGCCGCCAAGGAGCGGTTGATTCGCAAGCCGTTCAAGGTCAGTGATTGGGTGGCGCCTGGGTTGCAGGCGGCGGGGCTTTAAGTTCTTTGGTGTCTGGGCTATTGCTATCGGGGGCAAGCCCCCTCCCACAGGGAACCGCATTTCAAATGTGGGAGGGGGGGGGGCCGATGGGGCGCTCAGACCGCCACACTCACTTCCTGCCTGTCCACCTCCACCAACGTCTCGATCATCGCCTTCGCCGCCGGCGATAGGCGCGAGCCGGTGCGGCTGACCACCCCGCACCGCGCGCTCATGGTCTCCATGTTTTGCGGCAGGTTGCGCCAGTGCAGCAGCACCAGCGTGCCTTGGGCGATGTCATCGGCAAACGCTTCCTCGGTGCCTACGCCGATGGCGTTGGACTGCAACACGATCTTCACCAGCGCCGGGAAGTGCTCGGTCTGGATACTCGGCGAAAAGTCCATGCGCCCGCTGAGGTTCGCCAGCAATTTGCGAATGCCCTGGGAGATCAGCGGCGAGGCCAGCGGGTAGTCGAACATGTCGTTGGTCGACAGGCTGTCCTTGGCCAGCAGCGGGTGCCCTGGGCGGCAGAAAAACACGCCGCGCTTGGGGCTCAGTGCGCGGGTCTGGAAGTTCGGGTCGTTTTCGAACTGGCGGATATCGGCGATAAAAAATTCTATCTCTTCACGGCTCAGCGCACGGCTGAGTTTTTCCCAGTTATCCACCTGGAAACTGGTGCGGATTTTCGGGTGGGCAGTGATAAAACGCGCCACCGCATCGGGCACCAGTTTCACCGCTGGCGCAGGGCCGGTGCCGAAGCGCAGGTCGCCGGCGTCGAGCTTGGTCATGCGCGTGACTTCACTGCTCAACAACGCCGCGCCGTGCACCAGGCTCAGGGCATGTTGCAGCACCACCTGGCCCTCGGGCGTGGGGCGCAGGTCTTTGTTGCCCCGGTCCACCAGCACGCAGCCGAACTCCTGTTCGAGCCCCTGGATACTGCGGCTGAAGGCCGGTTGGGTGATGCCCATGGCGTCCGCTGCGCGGACAAAACTGCGGTGTTCGTTGAGGGCGATGAAGTAGCGCAGTTGGCGAAGATCCATATGCTTTCCCGGCATCTTAAAAATAGGTCGAAGGCATTTGCGACCGAGGGAGCTGAGGTTTTAAATGCAAGCTCTTATTCCGTCAACGAAGCATTTGTTCATTTGCTAGACCTAAATAGCATATGAATAGAGCGTTGCTGGAAAGCGTCCCCACCATCAGGCACTTGAGGGTCATCACAATGAGCAATGCCGCGTTAGCTGTTCAACCCATCGCCCAGGCGCTGGACATCCACCCTATTGGCGGGCGCATCGGCGCCGAGATCCGTGGCATTCAACTGTCCGGCGAACTGGACGCCGCCACCGTCGAAGCCATCCAACAGGCGCTGGTGCAGTACAAGGTGATCTTCTTTCGCGAGCAAACCCACCTCGACGACCAGAGCCAAGAAGCCTTCGCCCACTTGCTCGGCGAACCAATTGCCCACCCCACCGTACCGGTACGTGACGGCACGCGCTTTTTGATGGAGCTGGACGGCGGCCGTGGCCAGCGTGCCAATTCGTGGCACACCGATGTGACCTTCGTGGATGCCTACCCCAAAGCCTCGATCCTGCGCTCGGTGCTGGCGCCCAAGTCCGGTGGAGACACCGTGTGGGCCAACACCTCCAGCGCCTACAACGACCTCAGCGTTGAACTGCGGGCATTGGCGGATAGCCTGTGGGCCGTGCACAGCAACGAATATGATTACGCCGCCATCAAGCCCGACGTGTCGGCAGAGAAGCTGGAGGCGTACCGCAAGGTGTTCACCTCCACCGTTTACGAAACCGAGCACCCGGTGGTGCGCGTGCACCCGGTCAGCGGCGAGAAAACCTTGTTGCTCGGGCACTTCGTCAAACGCCTAAAAGGTTACTCCCAGGCCGACTCGACGCAGCTGTTCAACCTGCTGCAAAGCTACGTCACCCGCCTGGAAAATACCGTGCGCTGGCGCTGGAACACCGGCGACGTGGCAATCTGGGACAACCGCGCCACCCAGCATTACGCGGTGGACGACTACGGCACCCAAGAGCGCATCGTGCGCCGGGTGACCCTCAAGGGCGACGTGCCGGTGGGTGTGCAAGGGCAGCGTAGCCAGACCACCAAGGGCCTCTAAGCCAATACATATCCGAAGGTGGGAGGGGGCTTGTGGTGTTCTACCAGACGCCGATCTGCACCACCTTCTCCGCTTCCGGCTCACCGTAGCGAAACCGTTGGCCACGCAGATCGATCTCGGTGTGGCTGATGGTGGTGCGCCGCTTCAAGCCGCGCAGCCAGTCAAACAGATAGCCCAGATGGGTTTCGCGCACGCCGGCATACGCCGGGTCTTGTCCCAGGTCGTGCAGTTCCTGCGGGTCGTTTTCCAAGTCAAACAACTGTGGGCGAAAGCCGTCATACGCCAGGTATTTCCAGCGCTCGCTGCGCACCATGGTCATGCGGCAACGGTCGATGGGCTGGGCCAGGCGTTCGCGGGCCGGGGCCTGGAAGGCGTAGTCGTATTCGGCGATGGCGTAGCCGCGCCAAGCGGTGTCCTGGCCCTGCAGCAGCGGGATCAGCGAACGGCCTTCCAGGCGATGGTCGGCGGCAGGCAAGCCGAGGGCGTCGAGAAACGTCGGCAGTGCATCGATGGTTTCCGCCAGGCGTTCATCCACCGAACCCCGCGTGATATCGGCGCTGGTACGCGGGTCACGCACGATCAACGGCACGCCGACTGCCGGCTCCAGCAAAAACTCTTTTTCGCCGAGAAAGTGATCGCCCAGGAAGTCGCCGTGGTCGCTGGTGAACACAATCAGCGTGTCATCCCAGCGCCCGTTGCTTTGCATAAAATCGAACAGCCGACCCAACTGGTCATCGACCTGTTTGATCAGGCCCATGTAGGTGGGGATCACCGTCAGCCGCACCTCATCCCGGGAAAAGTTCAGGCTCTCCTGATGTTGGCGAAACGCCTGGTACACCGGGTGATCACTGGTGTTGCCGGGTTGGATCGGGGCCTGGATGTGCTCGACGCCATACAAGGCGTGGTACGGTGCAGGCGCGATATAGGGCCAGTGCGGCTTGATGTAGGACAAGTGCAGGCACCACGGTTGCTCGCCTTGCGCGTGGATAAAGTCGATGGCGCGGTCGGTGGTGTAGACGGTTTCCGAATGTTCCTCGGCCACTCGTGCGGGCAGCCCGGCATTGCGCATGTGCCAGCCGCTGAGGATCTCGCCGTTTTCACCTTCGGCGGCGTTGGCCCACTCGTGCCAGGGGTTGGTGCCGTTGTAGCCCAAGCCCCGCAGGTAATGGGTGTAGGGTGCGGACTCGCGTTTATCAATGAACACCGGGCTGTCGGGGTAGATGCCGTCGTGGCGGAAAAACGCGTCGAAGCCGACCTCGTTCAACGGCTCGGCCTGGTCGCTGTCGGGGTCGATATTAAGACGCTGCAACGCATCCAGGTTGGGCGTGGCGTGCGTCTTGCCCACCAGCGCGGTGCGGATGCCGTGGGGGCGCAGGTAGTCGCCGAGGGTCAGTTCTTCCAGGGGCAACGGTACGCCGTTCCAGGCCACCTGGTGGCTACTCACATAGCGGCCGGTATAGGCCGACATCCGCGACGGCCCGCAAATGGTGCCCTGGGTATAGGCGCGGCTGAAACGCACGCCTGCGGCGGCGAGCCGGTCGATATTCGGCGTGTGCAGATGGGCGTGGCCATAGCACGACAGGTAATCGCGGCGCAGTTGGTCGCACATGATGTACAGCACATTGCGCACAGGTTGGGGCTGGGACATGGGGCTTCACCGAACGGAGGACAGGCGGGTTTTTTCGCCGTTCGGGTGGGGGGCTGGCAAGTGCATTTGGGGACTGGGTTTGATGCAGTGAATGCATGGGTATTCCCCTGTGGGAGCGGCTTGCCCGCGATAGCGCCCGTTCAGACGGCGATATTCTCCAGCCCACACACCTCCTCATCCACTTCATCAATCTGCTTGATCTGCTCGATCATCGCCTCCGCCAACGGTGACAACCGATACCCCGCCCGGCTGACGATCCCATAACGGGTATACCGCTCCTCCAAATCCTCGGCCAGGCCGTCGATCTTCAAGCACACCAACTCACCCCGGGCCATGTGCAGCACATCGCTGTTGGCGCTGACGATGCCGATGGCGTCCGAACGCAGCACCACGCCCATCAGGCTGTAGCCGTTCTCGCATTCCACATTGGGCAGGTAGTCCGGGCGGCCGCTGAGGTCGACGATGACCTTGCGCAGGTTAGGCGGGCGGATGG
This sequence comes from Pseudomonas sp. 18175, assembly GCF_050432925.1. Taxonomy (NCBI): domain Bacteria; kingdom Pseudomonadati; phylum Pseudomonadota; class Gammaproteobacteria; order Pseudomonadales; family Pseudomonadaceae; genus Pseudomonas; species Pseudomonas sp. 18175. Next base: position 99,608 of record NZ_JBKFTO010000014.1, read on the forward strand.
TCACGGCCAGTGGGTAACTCATCAGCTCGGCGGCGCTCACGCTGTCGCGGCGGGCCAGCGGGTGGCCAGCGCGACAGCAAAAATCCCAGCGACGCGGGCGCAAGCGGTGGGTGTGGTAGTCCGGGTTCGCTTCGAAATGCCGGGTGTCGGCGACGAAAAACTCGAACTCTTCGCTGAGCAGGCGCTTGCTCAGGCTCTGCCAGTCATCCACCTGGAACTGCACCCGCGCCTTGGGGTAGCGCCCGATAAAACTGCCGATGGCCCGTGGCACTAACCCGGCCGCCGGTGCCGGGCCGCAGCCAAAGCGCAGCTCACCGGCCTCCAGCCCGTTGAACTGGCTGATCTCGTTGGCCAGTTGCTGGGCGCCGCTGACCAGGCGCCGAGCGTGTTCGAGCAACACCTGGCCTTGCTTGGTCGGCGCCAGGTCCTTGCGGCCCCGGTCTACCAACTGGCAGCCGGCGGCGTGTTCCAGCGCCTGGATGCTGCGGCTGAACGCCGATTGCGACAGGTTCACGGCCAACGCTGCGGCGACAAAACTGCGTTGTTCGGCGAGGGCAATGAAGTGGCGAAGCTGGCGCAAATCGATATGCATTTTTCACATCAAAAATATCGGGGAAATGCATTGGCTATGCATTAGCTCGACTCCTTATAAAGGCTATCTCTTATGCAGTAAATGTTCGTAAAAACATAAATAAATAACCTAAGGGAATATGGGTTGGTGGATATTTCCTGGTTCCGGAGCCGCTTATGAGTCTGTTGACGCCCGCTGTACCTTGCTCTCCCTGGAGGCTAAAACGCTTGCCCCTGGCGCTGCTGCTGGCTGGCAGTGCCAGTTGGTCATCCAGCCAAGCGGCCGAGGTGACGCCACCCGCACCGGAGGGCGAAAGCGCCAGCGGCCAACTGGAAACCGTCACGGTGACGGCGCGCCGCCGTACCGAAAGTGCCCAGGATGTGCCCACCCCCATGAGCGTGATCGGCGGCCAGGCGCTGGAAAGCCAGCGGGTCTACCGGATTCAGGATTTGCAGCAACTGGTGCCCAGCGTCAACGTCGCCTACATGCATGCGCGCCAGTCCAGCGTGTCGATTCGCGGCCTGGGCAACAACCCGGCCAGCGACGGCCTGGAAGGCAGCGTGGGGCTGTACATCGACAACGTGTACCTCGGGCGGCCGGGGATGGCGGTGTTCGACCTGATGGACATCGAGCAGCTTGAGGTATTGCGTGGACCTCAAGGCACCTTGTTCGGCAAGAACACCACGGCCGGGGTGATCAACATCAGCACCCGCGCGCCGAGCTTTACCCCGGAGCGCAGCATCGAAACCTCGTTGGGCGAGGACGGTTACTTCCAGACCAAGGGCACGATTTCCGGCCCGCTCACCGATGACCTGGCGGGGCGCTTCTCGGCGTACCGCACGCGCAGCGACGGTGACATCAAGAATGAATACAACGGCCATGACCTCAACGGCGGCTCCCGCCAGGGCTTTCGCGGGCAACTGCTGTACAAGCCGAGCGACAGCTTCAACCTGCGCTGGATCGGCGATTACAACGAAGAAGACTCCAGCGCCGGCACCCGTGTGCTCTACAGCACGGGGCCGACCATCAATGGCACCAACCTCTACGAATCTCGCGCCGCTGCGGCCGGGGCGACATTGGTGGATGGCACCCATCGCAAGGTCAACCTGGACAGCGACCAGCACGTCACCGTGTTCCAGGGTGGCACGTCCCTTGAGGCCAACTGGACCTTGCCGAGCGACTTCACCCTGACCTCGGTCAGCTCCTACCGCTTCTGGAACTTCACCCCGCGCAACGACGATGGCCTCAACGTGCCCGCGTCCTATAACGGCGGGGTGTCGGTGGAAGATAAACAGTGGTCCCAGGAATTCCGCCTGGCTTCGCCCACTGGCGGGTTCTTCGATTACGTGCTCGGCGCCTATTACTTCGGCAACTCCCTGGACAACAAATCGTTCTCCTATTACGGGCCCCAGGCCGATATCTGGAACGGTACGGCCACCGGCGCGTTGGCCAATGTCACCAGCATCGGCAACGGGCATATCCGCACCGACAGCTTTGCGCTGTTCGCCCAAGGCACCTGGCACCTCACCGAGCGCCTGGACTTCACCGCCGGCCTGCGCGGCACCTACGAAGAGAAAAGCGCCTGGGTGACCCGCAATGCGCCAGTGGGTGGCGCGGCAGTTACCGGCGCCGCCGCCACAGCCCGGCGTGGTCGTGCCGGGGCCTATGACTCCGGCGACCTCACCCAATACAGCACCAGCCCCTCCGGCCTGCTGAACCTCAGCTACCGATTCAACGACAACCTGCTGGGTTACGCCACGGTGTCCCACGGCGAGAAGTCCGGCGGGGTCAACCTGGTGGTGGGTTCTGCACCGACAGCCGGGGCGGACTCGCTGTTGGTGGGCACCGAGCGCGCCAACAATGCGGAGCTGGGCTTTAAGAGCACGCTGTGGGACCGCCGCCTGCAACTCAATGCCAACCTGTTCTGGACCCAGGTCAACGGTTACCAGACCAACGCCTACGACCAGAACAACCGTGTGCAATACCTGACCAACGCTGGCTCCGTGCGTTCACGGGGTGTGGAAGTGGAAAGCACCCTGGTGCCGATCAAGGGCCTCACGCTGAACCTGAATGGCTCGCTCAACGACGTGAGTTATCTGTCTTACAAGGATGCGCCGTGCCCGCCGGAAGTCAGCTTGCGTCCCGGCGCACCGGCCTCCTGCGACCTCACCGGGCATCAAGTCGTGGGCGCTTCGAAGTGGATCGCCAACGCCAACGGCGAGTACAAGTGGAACCTGGATAACGGCTTTGAGCCTTACGTCACCGCCAGCTATGCGTTCCGCTCCAAGGCGGTGGGTACGGTGGAAGACTCCGACTACGGGCAGATCCCGGCGTACGCGGTGGTCAACTTGTCTACCGGCCTGCGTGGCAACTACCAGCAAGGGCAGTGGGACGTGTCGCTGTGGCTGAAAAACGCCTTCGACAAAACCTACTACACCACCCTGTGGACCGGCGGCAACGGCGGCTACGAAGGCCTGCTGGGCACGCCGCGCACCCTGGGCGTGACCGGGCGCTACGACTTCTAAGTAGGTACCGCAGCCGTGCGATAGGTGGCCGGGCTGAATACCCGCGTCACCACCAGCATCGCCACTGCGGTCACTGCCAGCACCACCCAGGCGCCGACAAAACTGCCAGTGAGTTCGCGCAGCCAGCCGGTCATCCACGGCGAAACCGCGTTGATCAAAAAGCCCACGCCTTGCACGAACGCCGCCAGTTGCCCGGCTTGTCGCGGGTCGCGGTGGTGGTCCAGGGTCAGCAGCAGGCTCAGGGCAAAGCAGGCGCCCAAGCCGAAGCCACACAACGCCACCCACAGGTGTGGGAATTGCAACGGCGCGATGATCAGGCCGAGGTAGCCCACGGTCTGCGCCAATAAGCTGATGGCAAGCAGCGGACGCCGGTCGATACCGCGTTGGGCCAGTACCGGCATCAACAGCGCGGCAATCACCTGGAAGATAGTCATGAACGCCAGCAACGAACCGCTGGGCAATACGCCCCAGCCTAGTTGCTGATAAAACGCCGGCAACCACGCCACCATGCTCATGTAGCCGCAATTCACCAAACCAAAGTACAGCGCCAGCAACCACGCACGGCGGTTGCGCAGGCCCTTGAACGCGGGAATCTCTTTCGCGCTTTTGGCCGCGCCCAACGGCAGCCAGGCCCACAGCAGCAACGCCCCTAACGCGGGCAGCAACCACACCCCCAACCCTGCCTGCCACTGCTGGAAATGCGTGGCTACCACCGGGCTGAGCAACGCAGCCAAGCCGCCGCCAGCCATCAACGAAGCCGAGTACACCCCCATCGCCACCGGCACGCGGTGATGGAATTCGCGCTTGATCATCGCTGGCACCAATGCCTGGATCAGCGCCACGCCAGCGCCCCCCAGCAAGGCGGTGATCAGCAGTGTCGAGCCCTGGCCCATCAGCCAGCGCGCCAGGCATGCCAGCAGAATCATCATCAGGCCCAGGGCGATGCCGCGTCGTTCGCCCAGTTGCGCCTCAACCCGCACGCCCACCAATGCAACCAGGCCCATGCAAATCACCGGCAGGCTGGTGAGCAATGCACTGCTCTGGAAGCTCAGGCCGGTGGCCAGGCGGATTTCACCGAGCAAGGGGCTGATGGAGCTGAGGATCGGCCGCAGATTCAGGCCCAGCACCACCAGCAGGCCCCAGCCGGCGAGGGATTTATTGAGGGTCATGCTGGGTTTTCCATTGGCGGTACAAAGCCGTCATGGCGGCGTCGGGCAGGTGCTGGATCGGCAGGCGTTGTTCGCTTGGGGGCAAGCCGACCTGTTGGCCGATGGCGGCCGTCGAGAGCCCGAAGGGTTCGGCCATTGCGTTGCTGGCGGCAAACACCACCCGCTCCACGCCGCACAGGTACATGGCGCTTAGGCACATCGGGCAGGGCTGGCCGCTGGCGTAGATCACACAACCCTCCAGGCGTGTGCCGAGTTGTCGGCTCGCTGCGCGAATGGCCAATAGCTCGGCGTGCGCGGTAGGGTCTTGGGTCAGGTGGATTTCGTTCACGGCCTCCACCAGCACTTCACCGTGGTGTGTCAGCACCGCGCCGAACGGGCGCCCGCCTTGGGCGACATTGGTGTGGGCCAGGGCGATGGCGCGTTGCAGGTGCTGTTGATCCTGGGTCATGCAAGCCTCCGGGGCACGATGAGGGGTGAAGTATGCGTAGCCGCCGAGGTATTCTGAAATTAAATATAACCATGCCAACCAGTGGCAAACGCAATGGTGAGCGCCATGTTCGATCCCGTGTTGTTACGCAGCTTTGTCGCCGTGGTGGACTGCGGCAACTTCACCCGCGCCGCCGAGCGCCTGCACCTGACCCAATCCACGGTGAGCCAGCAGATCCGCCGCCTGGAAGATGTCGCCGGTTGCCAGTTGCTCGACCGCGACCAACGCCAGGTAGTCGCCACCGCCGAGGGCGAGCGCCTGTTGGCCTATGCGCGGCGCATCCTGGCACTGCATGAAGAAGCCGCCGATGTGTTGATCAACCAGCAAAGCGACGGCGTATTGCGCCTGGGCGTGCCGGAAGACTTCGCGTCCGAACGCCTGATGCCGTTGTTGTCGGCGTTTGTGCTGGCCTATCCACGGGTGCGGCTGGAGGTCACCAGCGGCCTGGGCCCGGAGTTGCAGCGCCAGTACCGGGCCGGCGAGTTCGATGTACTGCTGGTCAAGCAGATGGGCGACAGCGACGACTGCCTGGCCTCGTGGCCAGAGCCACTGTGCTGGGTCGACAGCCGCAACACGCCGTGCATGGAGCGCGACCCGCTGCCGTTGGTGGCGTTTCCGGTGGGCGGGTTGTACCGCAACGAAATGCTGCAACACCTGGAAGTGGGCGGTTGGCGTTGGCGTATCGGGTATTCCAGCGCAAGCCTGGCCAGTGTGTGTTCGGCCGTGGCCGCGGGCTTGGGTATCAGCTTGCTGCCGCTGCGCGTGGTGCAAGCAGGGCATGTGGTGCTGGGCGAGGAGAGTGGTTTGCCGGTGGTTCAAGGCGTGCGGCTGGCGCTCTATGCCCGCAGCGGCTTGGGGGAGGCGGGGCAGTGTTTGCACAGCGAGTTGTTCGATTTGTGCGCGAACAGCCCGGTTTAGCCATGCCTTTACTGAATATTTTGTATGCCTGAAAAGCATTGAAAAATCCCGACGCGTCTACAGCCCTTATAAACCGTGGCTTTGACGTGTCTGAATATTTCATTTATTCAATTTAGATCTATGTATAACTGGAAAGATTACTTTAAGAGATAAGCGTCTGGCCCCGATGATTCAGCCCTCGACGGCCTTCCACGCAGGCCTGTCGGTTTTTTTGTTTCAAAACCGTAGGGAGTGAATCAATGGGCAATGTCCAGACCGCCGCCAGTGCACAAGAGGCGCAATGGCGCCAGGCACCGAGTGGTGAGTTGGTCGACCTTGGCCGGCCGCATCGCGCGCCGTTGGGGCAACTGCGAACGCAGAAAACCCCCAAGCGTTTCTCTAGCCGTCGCGAAGGGATTCTGCTGGGCTTGTTGGTGTTGGCCCTGCACGGTGCGGTGATTTATTGGGTGGCCCAGAAGCCGACCCCGGTGCTGCCGATCGTGCCGCCGGAAATTCCGCCGATGACCATCGAGTTTTCCCAACCGGCGCCGCCAGTGGTTGAGCCTCCACCGCCTGTGCCGCCACCACCACCGCCGCCGGTGGTCGAACCGCCGCCGCCAGTGGTGGATGAGTTGGCCGCAAAACCTGCGCCGAAAAAACCGATTCCAAAACCCAAGCCCGTGCCAAAGCCGGTGCCCAAGCCTGAGCCCGCGCCCAAACCGGTCGAGCAACCGCCTGCGCCACCGACACCGGCACCGCCCGCGCCACCTGCTCCACCTGCGCCGGCCCCGGTCACACCGGCTTCAGCCAACGCCGCGTACTTGAAGAACCCGGCGCCTGAATACCCGTCACTGGCTCAGCGCCGGGGTTGGGAAGGCACGGTGTTGCTCAGGGTGCAAGTGCTGGCCAGCGGCAAGCCGGGTGAGATCCAGATCCAGAAAAGCAGCGGTCGCCAGCAACTCGACGACGCTGCACTGGCTGCGGTGAAGCGCTGGAGCTTTGTACCGGCCAAGCAAGGTGATGTGGCCCAGAACGGCTGGGTCAGCGTACCGATCGATTTCAAGATTCACTAACTATTCGGCTGCGGTGTGTTGCACACGCCGCGACCTGCACAGAGGGAACACATCATGGCATTAGCATCTCCACTTGAATCCATCGAAAGCGCGGTGATCTGGCTGCTGGTGGTCTTTTCGGTCGCCACCTGGGGCCTGGCCCTGCTCAAGGGCGTGCAGTTCGGTCGCCTCAAGGCGCAGGATCGCAAATTCCACAAACAGTTCTGGGCGGCGTCGAGTCTCGACTCTGCCGCCGAACTGGCTGAAACCCAACCCGGCGCCGCCGCCCGTGTAGCCCAGGCCGGTTACGCCGCGATCCAGGTAGGTGACGCTCCGCACGCCGCCGACCTGAGCCAGGCGATCAACCACCAGGACCGCCTCGAACGCGCCCTGCGTCAGCAAATCGTGCGTGAGCGCCGTTCCCTGGAAACCGGCCTGGCCGTGGTCGCGAGTATCGGCAGCACCTCGCCGTTCATCGGCCTGTTCGGCACCGTGTGGGGCATTATGGAAGCCCTCAAGGGCATTAGCGCCGCCGGCTCCGCCAGCCTCGAAACCGTGGCCGGCCCGATTGGTGCCGCACTGGTTGCCACCGGCGTCGGTATCGCCGTCGCGGTGCCTGCGGTGCTGGTCTACAACTACTTCCTGCGCCGTCTCAAGCTCACCGCAGCCGACCTGGACGACTTCGCCCACGACTTCTACAGCCTGGCGCAGAAAAATTCGTTCCGCGTGCTGCTGCACCCCGCGCTGAACAAAACCGCTGCCGGTAACCCGCAAAAAGTGAAGGAGGCGTCCTGAGATGGCCTTCTCCACGCAAGACAGCGATGAGGTGCTGAGCGAGATCAACGTCACGCCCCTGGTGGACGTGATGCTGGTACTGCTGGTGGTGTTTATCGTCACCGCGCCGCTGTTGACCAACGCCATCCCGATCAACCTGCCCAAGACCGAGTCCGTAGCCCCGGTCGAGCAGAAAGACCCGCTGGTGGTGAGCATCGACGGCGCCGGTAAAGTGTTTATCAACAAGGACGAAATCCAGCCGGACTTGCTGGAATTCAACCTGCAATCGGCCAAGGCCAAGGACCCCGATGTGCGGGTGCAATTGCAGGCTGACGATGGAGTGAACTACGGCGAAGTGGCGCGAGCCATGGCGTCGATCGAACGGGCGGGCATTACCAAGCTGTCGGTGATCACCGCACGTTAATTGCACAAGCCTCGACAATTTTTTGGCCGTCTCCTTGGCAGGGTGCGGCCTTTTTTTTGCCTGCGTTTGGGCAATACCTGAGGTTCAAAGTGCACCAGTTCCGGCGATGTGCGGATACCGGATTTCAACCTCTCGCTGAAATTTTTCAGCGCTCTCCTTAAGCCAGTCAATCAACCGAGCAATATCAGGTTCCGATTGCCGTCCATTGCGACAAATAACGTAGTACGCCGCCGGCGACATCATCACCGGCCCGCCGAGTGTGACCAACGCGCCATCTTCCAACTGGTCATACACCAACGCGGTCCTCGCTAGTGCAATCCCGCCACCCTTCACCGCCAGGCTGATTGCCAGGCTGGAGTCCGGAAAGCGCGGCCCATGGTGATAAGGCGCAGCCGCCAGGCCCTGAAACGCAAACCAGCTTTCCCATCCCGGACACACCTGGTCGTCCACACGGTGAATGAGTGGATACTGCGCGATATCCGTCAGCGGAATATCGCCATTAATGCGTTGAAACTCTGGCGAGCAGACCGGGAATACAGCATCGCGCATCAGTAGTTCGGCATGATGATCTGGGTAGTCGCCGTACCCCATCACAATGGCGACATCGAACTGATGAGCGCCGAGATTGGCGCTGTTCATGTCCGCACTGGTCAATACCAGGTCGAGGTTGAATGAAGCGTTGGTGTGGGAACCATGCATTCTGGGGATAAGCCAGGTGGAACACAGGGAAGAGGTGCACGAGAGGTAAAGCGGCTGTGACTTGCTCGGGTTAAGTGTGTTCAACACCGCCTCAAGTTCTTTGAAAAAACCATCTGCAACCGGCAACAAAGCGTGCCCCGCTGCCGTGAGATTCACGCCCCTTGAGTGGCGCTCGAACAACTGCACGCCCCACCACTCTTCCAGCCCCGCAATTTGATGGCTTATCGCACTGGCGGTGAGATTCAACTGGGAGGCCGCGCGCGCAAAGCTTCCTGTTTGCGCCGCACTGACAAAGGCTTGCAGCATGGGAGTAGGTGGCGGACGTTGGCCCATCAGGTGCTCACTTTGATCAGGATGATCCCGCAAACAATGACGAACGCCGAAAGCATCCGCCGCCAGCCGAACCGCTCGTGAAAAAACAGCGCGGCGATAATGGCGCCGATAATAACACTGGTTTCCCGCAGCGCTGAGACCTTGGCCACCGCGTCCAGCGACAACGCAAACAACACCAGGCCGTAGGAAGTGAGGTAAAAAACGCCGCCCATGATGCCGACTTTCCAATGGTTGCGAATGGCCTCTGCGAAGGCCGAACGTTTTTTGCAAAATGCCAGCGCGGGAATCGGAATGCTTTGGCATACCGTCAGGTAGAGGATGTATTGCAGCACCGTCTCACTGGCTCTTACCCCTTTGGCATCCACCACCGTATACGACGCGATAAATGCCCCCGCACACACGGCCATCAGGATTGGTTTGAACATACGCGCGGTCATCCTGCGCACGAATGTCAGGCTGATAATGCCGACACAAATCAGCAACACCCCTGCCATTGCGTAGGGCGATAGCTGCTCATGCAGCAGAAAATAGGAAAACAGCGCGACTAAAACCGGTGGCACCCCGCGCATGACCGGGTAGACCTGCCCAAAGTCGCCGGTCTCATACGCCTTGATCAGAAACAACCGATAGGCCGTGTTGAGCACCACGGAAACCAACACGTAGCCCCACACCCGCGGGCTTGGCGCATTGACCAGTGGCAGCGCCGCCAGGCAGATCAGCAGCGCCGTACCATCGACCATGGCCAAGGTCATGAAGCGACTGCTCCCCGCCCGAACGACCGCGTTCCAGGTGGCGTGCATGAAGGCGGAGATCAAAACGAGGGTGATCGCGATGTCGGAGTTGTCCATGGGGCTCAGGCGGGCGGGGAAATGAAGGCGGCTATTTAACGCAGCCAGGTGCGATGGCCAGAAGCGAAAGCTCGTCAGTGCTGCCATCAAAATCCGTCATGGCTTGTAAAGGGCCAGCAAGTCACGTCCCTTTAAATTGCAGGACGTTTCCGAGACAATCCCCGCCGCCTTGTGGCTGTTGGAATGGATGGCTAGTCTTCGGCCCGTCGCTGGTTTTCAGCGATCGGGTTTAGCAGCCTGAGTTCAATAGGCACACGGTTCACAACCGCGTTTATGGCGGCTGTGCGTGGGGCACCTTCGGGTGCGCTGGTGTTCCTATTGGCCAGTCTGCTAACCCGCGTACAGCTGCCACCTATCGTTTAGCAGCGTTAGTGGTCGCTCCCTTGCCCAATAGGAGTTACACCATGACCAAAGCACTTCCCGATCCTCCTCTCGACTGCCTCGTCGCCAACGAAAACCTCAGTTTCGAAGACGCCCAACTTTATATCGCTCACCTGATCCACAGCGCCTCGGCCACGGTGTGGGACTGTTGTGAGCACCTGCAACCCCACGACCGCGCGAAAATCCATGCGGTGGGGCATTTGCTGGAAATGGCCAAGACGGTGGTGGATCGCACCATTGACTGCATGCAGCAGCCCAATCACACGACCTGACAAACGCTGCGATTCCAATGTGAAATCCGATCAATGTGGGAGGGGGCTTGCTCCCGATAGCGGTGGTTCAGTCACAGTTGTATTGGCTGATAGACCGCTATCGGGAGCAAGCCCCCTCCCACATTTTGATCTTCATTGGCTTTGAGATTTTGGTTATTAATAAATAGCTTCTTATTCCTTAACGAATATAACCCTCGTCCCTATACTGGTCAGCAACGTTAAACGCTGCAGGAGGGCACACCCATGCACAGCGAGTCGATTCGTTACCTGATCGTGCCGGGCTGGCAAGGATCGCCAGAAGATCATTGGCAAACCCATTGGCAGAACAGCCTGCCCAACAGCGCCCGTGTGGAGCAGGCCGATTGGCTGACGCCGCGTCGCGAAGACTGGGTGGCGGCGTTGGCCGAGGCTATCGCGGCGGACAGCACGCCGGTGATTCTGATTGCCCACAGCCTGGGTTGCATCACCGTGGCGCATTGGGCCGCCACTGCGCCGGTGCAGTTTCTGCGTCAGGTGCGCGGCGCCTTGTTGGTGGCTCCGGCCGATGTGGAACGACCTGCGTGCTCCCCTGCCTTGCGTAACTTCGCACCGATCCCGACCCACCTGTTGCCGTTCCCCAGCCAAGTGGTCAGTTCCGACAACGACGCCGCCGTCAGCGCCCCTCGGGCCTTGGAGTTGGCGCGCAATTGGGGCGCCGAAGCCGGCATTTTGTCGGGCGCCGGGCATATCAATGTGAAGTCCGGCCACCAGCGCTGGGAACAGGGTTTCGCCTACCTCTATCGCCTGCAAAGCCGCCTTGAGCATCACGCCCGGCGCACTGCCTGAACATTTTTCAACGCCCCGTCCCTTAAGTGGATTTGGGGCGGGAGCCTGCCATGAGTCTGCATGAAACCTACGGCCAGCCATTGCTGACCTTCCCCGACGCCGATAAAAGCCCGCTGAGCATCCGCGCCAAGGCGCTGGTGTTTGTCGACCCGCGTTCGCGCCAGCTGCGCGAAGACCTCGAAAGCCTCGCTCCCCGTGCCTTGCCCGTGTTGATTCGTGGCGAGACCGGCAGCGGTAAAGAACTGCTGGCGCGCCACATCCACCGTGGCAGTGATCGCGGCGGCTTGTTTGTGTCGGTCAACTGCGGTGCCATCAGCCCGACTTACGCCGATGCCGAGTTGTTCGGCTACGCGGCTGGCAGCCACAGCGGGGCGGCCAGCAGCCGTGCCGGGTGGTTTGGTTCGGCCAATGGCGGCACCTTGTACCTGGATGAGATTGGCGATTTGCCGCTGCCGATCCAGGTCAAGTTGCTCTCCGCCCTGGAGAACCACGAGGTCACGCGCGTTGGGGCCCACCAGCCAAGCCCAGTGGATGTGCGCCTGGTGGCGGCCACCAGCATCGACCTGGCCCAGGCCGTGGCGGCGGGCAAGTTTCATGAGCGGCTGTTTCATTACCTGAGCGAAGGCCAGCTGGAGTTGCCCGCGCTGCGCGAGCGGGTTGGCGACATTCTGTCCCTGGCCGAATATTTCCTGGGTATCTACAGTCAGCGCCTGGACCTGCCGGTGCCGCTGATCAGCGATGCGGCCCAGCAGGTGCTGGAGCACCACAGCTGGCCGGGGAATACCCGCGAGCTGGAAAACGTTATTCACTTTGCGTTGCTGGTGAGCAGTGGCGACGAGATTTTGCCCGAGCACCTGAATCTGCCGGTGGCTGGCTCGCCACTGGAGCAAGTGCAGCGAATCTTCAACAGCGCGAGCCCGGCGGAGCAGGAAACATTAAGAAAATTCCTGCATGAACAAAATGGAATATCAACGTGAATAAAAGATATTGTTCGGGAATAAAAAATCTAGGTATTGTCACTCCCACGCCGCGATAGCATTTCGCTGGCACACTCTATAAAAACGGTCGTCACAGACGCCCCGGAATTCCGATAAGGACACTGCATGAAAAAGGTTCTGTTGTTTACCGCACTGGCGGCTGCCCTGACTGCAAGCCTGGCCCAAGCCAACGAGAAGCTGGTGGTTGCCGCCACCCCGATCCCGCACGCGGAGATCCTCGAACTGGTCAAGCCAACCCTGGCCAAAGAAGGCGTGGACCTGGAAATCAAGGTCTTCACTGACTACGTACAACCCAACGTACAAGTGGCTGAAAAGCGCCTGGACGCCAACTACTTCCAGACCCTGCCGTACCTCGAAAACTTCAACAAGGGCAAGGGCACCAACCTGGTGACCGTGGTCGGCGTTCACGTTGAACCGTTCGGCGGCTACTCGAAAAAAATCAAGAAAATTGAAGACCTGAAAGACGGCGCCACCGTGGCCATCCCCAACGAAGGCTCCAACAGCGGCCGTGCCCTGTTGCTGCTGCAAAAGGCTGGCGTGATCACCCTGAAAGATCCGACCAACGCCCTGGCCACGCCGAAAGACATCGCCAGCAACCCGAAACACCTGAAATTCAAAGAGCTGGAATCGGCCCTGCTGCCACGCGTGCTGGACCAAGTTGACCTGGACCTGATCAACACCAACTACGCCCTGGAAGCCGGCCTGAACCCAGCCAAAGACGCGCTGATTCTGGAAAGCTCGGACTCACCGTACGTGAACTTCCTGGTCGCCCGTCCGGACAACAAGGACAGCGACGCGATCCAGAAACTGTCCAAGGCCCTGACCAGCCCGGAAGTTAAAGCTTTCATCGAGAAGAAATACAGCGGCGCGGTTGTGCCTGCGTTCTGATGTAACCCAAAACCCCCTTCAAGGTTTCAACGCCGGCGGCTTGTTTAGCGTCGGCGTTTTTTTATGGTTGGAATACGGTCAAAACTGTGGGAGCGGGCTTGCTCGCGAAGGCGGTGTGTCAGGCCCGAATGAGCTGACTGACACACCGCCTTCGCGAGCAAGCCCGCTCCCACATTGGATTTGCGCAGATTCGGAACGGTTAGGTTTTTGCGTGATATCGATATGCTATATGGGTATTTAAAGTTTCTTTTTTATACCTTTAAAGTTCGCGCTACCCGACGATACCCACGCCGGATCGAACCGCGCACGCCGCTTTACCCCTGCGGCGTTTTGGACTGCCGATGACCTTCGATTTCGCTTTTATCCTCAGCACCTTGCCGGCGTTTTTAAAAGCCGTGGGGGTGACGCTGCAAGTGGGCCTGATCGCCATTGCCACCTCGCTGTTGGTGGCGCTGATCAACGCGGCACTGCTGGTGTTTCGCACGCCCTACCTGTCGCGCCTGGTGGCGTTGTACGTGGAGCTGGCGCGTAACACGCCGCTACTGATCCAACTGTTTTTCGTCTACTTCGCCCTGCCGGCCTTGGGCTTCAATATCTCCGGGTTCTGGGCGGCGATCATCACCATGACCTTCCTGGGCGGCGCCTACCTCACTGAAGTGTTGCGCGCCGGGGTGGAAGCGGTGCCGCTGGCGCAGATCGAGTCGGGCAAGTCCATTGGCCTGTCGGACTGGCAGCTGCTGCGCCATGTAATCCTGCCCCAGGCTGGCATCCTTAGCCTGCCGGCGCTGTTCGCTAATTTCATTTTTCTGCTCAAGGAGACCACCGTGGTCTCTGCCGTGGCGGTGCCGGAGATTCTCTACACCACCAAGAGCTACATCGCCCTCTACTACAAGACCTACGAAATGCTCGCCGTGCTCACGCTGATCTGCGTGCTGCTGTTCTTGCCCCTGTCGCTGCTGCTCAGCCGCCTGGAAAGGAGGCTCCAGCATGGCCAGTTCGGGTCTTGAGTTGTTGTGGGTGTCGTTGCCGCAACTGGGCAAGGGCGCTGCGCAAACCCTGTCGATTTCATTCTTGAGCATCGCCTTCAGCACCGTCGGTGGCGTGCTGTATGGCGTGCTGCGCACGTTGAACAACCGGCTGATCAACTCAGTTTTGCGGGTGTATCTGGAGCTGTTCCGGGCGATTCCGGTGTTGGTGTGGTTGTACCTGCTGTTTTTTGGTCTGCCGATTTTCTTCGGGCTGAGCATCCCAAGTTTCTGGTGCGCGGTGCTGGTGCTGTCGCTGTGGGGCGCCAGTGAAGTCGGCGAAGTGGTACGCGGGGCATTGCATTCGCTGCCCCGTGGCCAGCGTGAAGCGGGCTTGTCGATTGGCCTGTCCGACCCGCAACTGTACGGCTACGTGCTGCTGCCACAGGCGCTCAAGCGCATGACGCCGCCGACCATCAACGTCTACACACGCATCATCAAGACCAGCTCGCTGGCGGTGCTGATCGGTGTGGTGGATGTGATCAAGGTCGGCCAGCAAATCATCGAACGCACCTACGAATCCGTGTTGATTTACGGCGTGCTGTTCCTGTTTTTCTTCTTTATCTGCTACCCGTTGTCGGCCGCCTCCAAGGTGCTGGAACGGCGCTGGGCCCAAGCATGAGCGCATTGATCGAGTTTCAGGGTTTCAACAAATTCTTCGGCGAACAGCAGGTGCTCAAGAGCATCGACCTGAAGGTGCAAAGCGGCGAAGTGGTGGTGATCCTCGGCCCCAGCGGCTGCGGTAAAAGCACCTTGCTGCGTTGCCTCAACGGGTTGGAAGTGGCCCACAGCGGCAGCCTGCGCTTTGCCGGCAACGAGCTGTTGGACAAAAAAACCGACTGGCGCCAAGTGCGCCAGGACATTGGCATGGTGTTCCAGAGCTACCACCTGTTCCCCCACATGAGCGTGCTCGACAACATCCTGCTTGGGCCGCTGAAAGTGCAAAAACGCGACCCGCGCGAAGCCCGCGAACAGGCCGAGAAACTGCTGGAACGCGTGGGTCTTGCCGACAAGCGCGACGCCTTCCCACGCCAACTCTCGGGTGGGCAGCAGCAACGTATCGCCATCGTGCGTTCGTTGTGCATGAACCCCCAGGTCATGTTGTTTGACGAAGTCACCGCTGCCCTCGACCCGGAAATGGTCAAGGAAGTGCTCGAAGTGATCCAGGGCCTGGCCCGCGATGGCATGACCCTGCTGATCGTCACCCACGAAATGGCCTTCGCCCGCGCCGTCGCCGACCGCGTGGTGTTTATGGAGGCCGGTCGCATCCTCGAACACAACACCCCCGAAGAATTCTTTACGAACCCGCAAACCGCACGCGCGCAGCAGTTCCTGGAGAAGTTCTCCTTTGTGTCAACACTGCCCAAGAAAACCAAGGAACTGGAGCTGCTATGAAAAAGTTACTGCTGCCACTGCTGGCCGTCGCTGTACTGGCCGGCTGCGATAAAAAGGCCGAAGAGCCTGCCAAACCCGTTGCTGCCGCGAGCTACCTCGACAAGATCAAGGCCCGCGATAAGTTGATCGTCGGCGTGTTCACCGACAAACCGCCGTTCGGCTTTGTGAACGAGGCCGGCCGCTATGTGGGGTTTGATACCGACATCGGCCGCCAATTCGCCAAGGACCTGCTGGGCGATGAGAACAAAGTGGAGTTCGTCGCCGTTGAACCCGCCAGCCGTATTCCGTTTTTGCAAAGCGACAAGGTCGACCTGATCCTGGCGAACATGACCGTGACCCCGGAACGCAAGGAAGCGGTGGACTTTACCAACCCCAACCTGAAAGTCGCGGTACAGGCCCTGGTGCCGAATGACAGCGCGGTCAAAAACCTGGATGACCTGGCCACCCGCACCACCATCGTCACCACCGGCACCACTGCTGATATCTGGCTGACCAAAAACCACCCGGACTGGAAGCTGCTCAAGTTCGAGAAAAACTCCGAATCGCTGCAAGCGCTGTCGGCCGGTCGTGGTGATGCTTATGCCCAGGACAACCTGGTGCTGTTCAGCTGGGCCAAGCAGAACCCGGGCTACCGCGTGCTGGAAGAGAAACTAGGCGACGAAGCGCCGATTGCGCCAGCGGTGAAGAAGGGCAACACCGAACTGCGTGACTGGGTGAATGCCGAGTTGGCCAAGCTGGGTGAGGAGAAGTTCTTGCTCAAGCTGTACGACCAATATGTGCGTAAAGAGCTGAGCGATGACACCAAGCCTGAGAGCGTGATTGTTGAAGGCGGTAAGTGGCAGGGTTGATTCTTCTTTGACTGTTCTACCGCTATCGCAGGCAAGCCAGCTCCCACATTTGAAGGTATTCACAGTTCAAAATGTGGGAGCGGGCTTGCTCGCGAAGAGGCCCGCCCAGTCACCACTTACTCCGGCCAATGCCACGCCGGCGCATCAAAAATCCCTTGCCCAACGATTTGGGTCTCCCCCAGCACCTTCTCCAACACAATCGAATTACACCCCGCATCCTGCTGCAACGCCGCAATCAACCGGCTGGCATGGGACACCACCCACACCTGGCACTGCTGGGACGCCTGGATGATCAAACGCGCCAACGCCGGTAGCAAATCCGGGTGCAGGCTGGTTTCTGGTTCGTTCAGCACCATCATCGTTGGCGGCCGTGGCGTGAGCAGCGCTGCGATCAACAATAGGTAGCGTAAGGTGCCGTCCGACAATTCCGCCGCCGACAGCGGACGCAGCAAACCTTCCTGATGAAACTCAATCGCAAAACGTCCGCCCTGCAACGGCTGGATACTTAGGCGTGCGCCAGGAAACGCATCGCTGATGGCGTGTTGCAAGGCCTCGGGATCGCCAATTTCTCGGATGGTTTGCAGGGCCGCCGCCAGGTCGCGCCCATCGTGGTGCAGCACCGGCGTGCGCGTGCCCAGTTGCGGTTGGCGCGCGGGTGCCTCCCCGTCACTGCGAAAGTGATCATAAAAGCGCCAGCCGCGAATGCTCTCGCGCAGCAGCAACACTTCCGGCGAGCCACGCAGGCTGCCGACCTGATCGAACAGGCTGTGGTAATTGGGCGTGTGCTGGGCCAGAACGTCCCAATTGCGTCCGTCACGGGCGCGCACCATCGGCCCGGAACGCTGCACCAGCAGGCTGGAAGGGCGGTAGATGTGACCGGCCCAGATGCATTCCTTTTTTATTTCAGGGTCCATGGAAAAGTAGGATTGGGTCAGTTCCGGCAGCCCCAGAGAGATCGCGTAGCTGAAGTCCTCGCCAGCAAACCCCAGGCGCAGGCGTTTGACCTTGTGGCGCACAGTGGGCTCTATCGGCGCCTCGCCGCTGCGCATGCGCCGGGTGATGGTTTCTGGCCCGGCCCAGAAGGTTGAATCCAACCCGCCCTCACGGGCCAGCGCGTTGATCACCCCGCCTTGAGCGGTTTCCGCCAGCAGGCGCAAGGCGCGGTACAGGTTGGATTTACCGCTGCCATTGGGGCCGGTGACCAGGTTGAGGCGGTCCAGGGGCACTACCAATTTATTGATCGAGCGGTAATTGGCCACCGCGAGGGTCTTGAGCATGGGCATTCAATCGGCGTGGGAACCATCGGATTATGGGAGCCTCCATGCAGATAAGGAACCCTGAACTAAGCTCACAGTCGCATACACACTGGCAAGTCGGCATCACGCAAAAGGAGCCTGCATGGGCGGTCGTATTTCCACCTGTATTTTAGGACTTGGCCTACTGACGCTGCTGAGCGGCTGTGGCCAGGAAAAGGCTGAGCCCAAGCAGCATTCCCGGGTCTTTGTGCAGACGGTACAGTCGGCGGACTTTGCCGCTGCGGTCACGCTTACCGGGGATATACAGGCCCGGGTGCAAACCGACCTGTCCTTTCGCGTGGGTGGCAAGATCATCCAGCGCATGGTGGACGTGGGCGACCGCGTGAGCGCCAAGCAAGTACTGGCCAAGCTCGATCCCAAGGACTTGCAGACCAACGTCGACTCCGCCCAGGCCCAGGTCGTGGCCGAGCAGGCGCGGGTCAAACAAACCGCCGCCGCGTTTGTGCGCCAGGAAAAACTCCTGCCCAAGGGCTACACCAGCCGCAGCGAATACGACGCCGCCCAGGCCGCTCTGCGCAGCAGCCAAAGTGCGTTGGCCGCCGCCCAGGCCCAGCTTGCCAATGCCCGTGAGCAACTGGGCTACACCGCGTTGATCGCCGATGCGCCGGGTGTGATCACCGCGCGCCAGGCCGAAGTGGGCCAGGTGGTACAGGCCACCGTGCCGATTTTCAGCCTGGCCCAGGATGGCGAGCGCGATGCGGTGTTCAATGTCTATGAATCCCTGCTGGTGGAGCCGCCGCCCGATGCGCCGATCACCGTCAGCCTGTTGGACAACCCGAGTATCAAGGCCCAGGGCAAGGTCCGCGAAGTGACCCCCGCCGTGGCGGCCAATACCGGCACTGTGCAGGTCAAGATTGCCCTGGAGGCATTGCCCAACGGCATGCGGCTGGGCTCGGTGGTCAGCGCCACGGCCAATGGTCCGGCCAAGCCCAGCATCGAACTGCCCTGGTCGGCGTTGACCAAAGACATCAACGATCCTGCCGTGTGGCTGATCGACGGCGACGGCAAGGCGCAACTGCACAAGGTCAGCGTGGCGCGCTACCTCACCGGTAAAGTCATCATTGCCGATGGCCTCAAGGGCGGCGAAAAGGTCGTGGTGGCGGGCGGGCAATTGCTGCACCCCGGCATGCTGGTCGAGATTGCCCAGCAAGGAGCCCAGCCATGAAGCGCCTGACGGTGTTACTCGCCGCCAGCCTGTTGCTGGCCGCCTGCTCCAAGGAGGAAGCGCCGCCTGAGCCCATACGCCCGGTGCTGTCCATGCAAGTGAAGGCCGAGGATCAGGAAACCCTTGGCCGTTTCGCCGGGACCATCCAAGCCCGCTATGAAAGCAACCTGGGTTTCCGTGTGCCCGGCCGTATCGCCCGCCGCGCTGTGGATGTAGGGGCCGAAGTGGAGAAGGGCGCCTTGCTCGCCGTGCTCGACCCTACCGACCAGCAAAACCAACTGCGCGCGGCCCAAGGCGACCTGGCCAGGGTGCAGGCGCAATTCATCAACGCCCAGGCCAACGCCCGTCGCCAGCAGGAACTGTTCAACCGTGGCGTCGGCGCCCAAGCCCAGTTGGACATTGCCCAGACCGACCTGAAAACCACCCAGGCTTCCCTCGACCAGGCCCAGGCCTCGGTCAACCAAGCCAAGGACCAGCTCAACTACGCCGAACTGCGCACCGACCACGCCGGCATCGTCACCGCCTGGAATGCCGAGGCCGGCCAGGTGGTCACGGCCGGTCAGCAAGTGGTGACCCTGGCCCGCCCGGATATCAAGGAAGCGGTGATCGACCTGCCCGCCAGCCTTGCCGAGCGCCTGCCGCCGGACGTGGTATTCCTGGTCGCCGGGCAACTGGACCCCAACGTGCACACCACTGCCATCGTGCGTGAGATCGAGCCCCAGGCCCAAAGCGCCACGCGCACCCGTCGCGCCCGGCTGACCCTGGCCGAGACGCCGCCTGCGTTCCGCCTGGGCACGGCGATCAGCGTCACGTTGAGCACCGCCATCGCACCGCGCATTGAACTGCCCCTGAGCGCCTTGCAGGAGGTGGACGGCAAACCCCGCATCTGGCTGCTCGACACCCAAAGCCAGACCGTGCAACCGCGGGACGTCACGGTGATCAGCCGTGATACCCGCAGCGCGGTGCTCAACGCGGGCGTCAAACCCGGCGAACGCATCGTCACCGCTGGCGTGAACAGCCTGAAACCTGGGCAAAAAGTCAAAATCGACGAGGACAGCCCGCGATGAAAGGGAGCTTCAACTTATCCGACTGGGCCCTCAAGCATCAGTCCTTCGTCTGGTACCTGATGTTCGTCGCGCTGCTGATGGGCGTGTTCTCCTACATGAACCTGGGCCGCGAAGAAGACCCCTCGTTCACCATCAAGACCATGGTCATCCAGACCCGCTGGCCGGGTGCGACCCAGGAAGAAACCCTCAAGCAGGTCACCGACCGCATCGAGAAAAAACTCGAAGAACTCGACTCCCTCGACTACGTGAAAAGCTACACCCGGCCAGGCGAGTCCACGGTGTTCGTGTTCCTCAAGGACACCACCAGTGCCAAGGACATTCCCCATATCTGGTACCTGGTACACAAGAAGATTGACGACATCCGCGGCAGCTTCCCCCAGGGCTTGCAGGGGCCGTCGTTCAACGATGAGTTCGGTGACGTGTTCGGCTCGGTGTACGCCTTTACCGGCGATGGCCTGAGCATGCGCCAGCTGCGCGACTACGTGGAACAGGTGCGCGCCGAGATCCGTTCGGTGCCGGGGTTGGGCAAGGTCGAAATGATCGGCCAGCAGGACGAAGTGATTTACCTGAACTTCTCCACGCGCAAACTGGCGGCGCTGGGGATTGACCAACGCCAGGTCGTACAAAGCCTGCAATCGCAGAATGCGGTGACGCCCGCCGGGGTGATTGAGGCCGGGCCGGAGCGGATTTCGGTGCGCACATCCGGGCAGTTCGCTTCGGAAAAAGACCTGGCCAACGTCAACCTGCGGCTCAATGACCGTTTCTATCGCCTGGCGGATATCGCCGAGATCAGCCGTGGCTACGTGGACCCCGCACGGCCGATGTTCCGCTTTAACGGTACTCCGGCGATTGGCCTGGCGATTGCCATGCAGAAGGGCGGCAATATCCAAGCCTTCGGCAAGGCCCTGCATGAACGTATGGACGAGCTGACCGCCGACCTGCCGGTGGGCGTGGGCGTGCACAAGGTGTCCGACCAGGCCGAAGTGGTGGAAGAGGCCGTGGGTGGCTTCACCAGTGCGCTGTTCGAGGCGGTGATCATCGTATTGGTGGTGAGTTTTATCAGCCTCGGCCTGCGTGCCGGGCTGGTGGTGGCGTGCTCGATTCCGTTGGTGCTGGCGCTGGTGTTTGTGTTCATGGAATACAGCGGCATCACCATGCAGCGCGTGTCGTTGGGCGCGTTGATCATCGCCCTCGGCCTGCTGGTGGACGACGCGATGATCACCGTGGAGATGATGATCACGCGCCTGGAAAAAGGCGAAACCAAGGAGCAGGCGGCAACTTATGCCTACACCTCCACAGCGTTCCCGATGCTCACCGGTACGCTGGTGACGGTCGCAGGCTTCGTGCCGATTGGCCTCAACGCCAGCTCGGCGGGCGAATACACCTTCACCTTGTTCGCGGTCATCGCCGTGGCGATGCTGGTGTCGTGGGTGGTGGCAGTGCTGTTTGCGCCGGTGATTGGCGTGCATATCCTCAGCGCCAAGGTCAAACCCCACGATGCCGAGCCCGGCCGGATTGGCCGTGCGTTCAACGGCGGGATGCTGTGGGCCATGCGCAACCGTTGGTGGGCCATTGGCATCACCGTGGCGCTGTTTGTGGCGTCGGTGTTTTCCATGCAGTTTGTGCAGAACCAGTTCTTCCCGTCATCCGACCGCCCGGAAATCCTCGTTGACCTGAACCTGCCGCAAAACGCCTCGATCAACGAGACGCGCAAGACCGTCGACCGCCTGGAGGCGATCATCAAGGATGACCCGGATATCGCCCGTTGGAGCACCTATATCGGCCAGGGCGCGATCCGTTTCTACCTGCCCCTGGACCAGCAACTGGAAAACCCCTACTACGCGCAGTTGGTGATCGTCAGCAAAGGCCTGGAAGAGCGCGGCGAGTTGATCAAGCGCCTGCAAAAGCGCCTGCGCGATGACTTCGTCGGCATTGGCAGCTTTGTGCAGCCGCTGGAAATGGGCCCGCCGGTTGGGCGGCCGATCCAGTATCGGGTGTCTGGCAAGGACATCGACCAAGTGCGCAAGCACGCTATCGAACTGGCCACCTTGCTCGATCAAAACACCCACCTGGGCGAGATCATCTACGACTGGAACGAGCCCGGCAAAGTGCTGCGGGTGGACATCGCCCAAGACAAGGCGCGGCAATTGGGGCTGTCGTCCGAAGACGTCGCGCAGTTGATGAACAGCGTGGTCAGCGGCGCCTCGGTGACCCAGGTGCACGACGATATCTACCTGATCAATGTGGTTGGCCGCGCCGAAGACGCCGAACGCGGCACGCCGGAAACCTTGCAGAACCTGCAGATCGTCACGCCCAACGGCACCTCGATTCCGCTGCTGGCCTTCGCCACCGTGCGGTATGAGCTGGAGCAGCCACTGGTGTGGCGTCGCGACCGCAAGCCGACCATCACCATCAAGGCCTCGGTGCGCGATGAGATGCAGCCCACCGACTTGGTGAAGCAGCTGGCGCCGACCATCGATAAATTCAACGCTGGTTTGCCGGTGGGCTACAAGGTCGCCACCGGTGGCACTGTGGAAGAAAGCGGCAAGGCCCAAGGCCCGATTGCCAGTGTGGTGCCGTTGATGCTGTTCCTCATGGCCACGTTCCTGATGATCCAGCTGCACAGCGTGCAGAAGATGTTCCTGGTGGCCAGCGTCGCACCCCTGGGCCTGATCGGCGTGGTGCTGGCGCTGATTCCCACGGGCACGCCCATGGGCTTTGTGGCGATCCTGGGCATATTGGCGCTGATCGGCATCATCATTCGCAATTCGGTGATCCTGGTGACGCAGATCCACGAGTACGAGGTGGCCGGTTATTCACCGTGGGACGCCGTGGTGCAAGCCACCGAACACCGGCGCCGACCCATCCTGCTGACGGCGGCGGCGGCGAGCCTGGGCATGATCCCCATCGCCCGCGAAGTGTTCTGGGGGCCGATGGCGTACGCGATGATTGGCGGGATCATTATTGCCACCTTGCTGACGCTGTTGTTCCTGCCGGCGCTGTATGTGGCTTGGTACAAGATCCGTGAACCTAAGGCTCAGTGAGATCAAAAATGTGGGAGCGGGCTTGCTGTGGCGAGGGAGCTTGCTCCCGTTGACTGCGCAGCAGTCTCCGGCTTTTTTTTGGGGGCGCTTCGCACCCCAGCGCAAGCAAGCTTGCTCGCCACAGCAAGCCCGCTCCCACATTTGGATCTCCACATTCCTCAAAATGTGTGGGAAACCTCCTGATAGTCTTATTGACCCGTTTCAGGCCATCGCCTGTTTTACCCTTTCGACCTTCACCCCAACCGGTCGAACACGATGAACTGGCAACGGCATATTCTTCTGATCTGCACTGTCCTCCTCTCACCGTTGGCGCATGCGACCACGGTTCTGCAAAACCCCCAATGGCGCGTCGAACTCGACCCCACCAACCTCGCCATCCGCGCCACACCCACTGGCCAAGCGCCGGTGCAAGCCTCCAGCGGCGTGGCAGCCCGTGCTGTCAGCCAACTCTCACAAAGCGCCCAACAGGCCGATTGGCAATGGGATGACGGCGCCTTTCGGGTGAGTGCCACCCTTGAGCAACGCGACCTGAAGCTGACCATTCGCGCGCGCGAGCCCGGCGAACTGTCGATCCTTCAACAACCGGCCAGCGCCATCGGCAAGGGGCTGATGTGGCCGTTGGCCGAAGGGCATTATGTCCCCATAGACAATGCCGTGTGGAAGGCGTTTCTGCGGGAACAGGGCGATATCAACACCACCCAGGACCTCAGCCTGCCGCTGTGGGGCATGGACCACGGCCGTTTTACCTTGAGCTGGCTGCTGACCAACCCCTACAACAATCGCCTGCGTTGGGACGAAGGGCAGGCTTTGTCGGTGGCCCATGAATTCACCACGCTCGATCCCTCTGCCCCTATGACCTTGTTGCTGCACTTGGGCGATGCCGATCTCTTGGCGGGTGCCAAACGCTATCGCCAGTGGTTGGTGGAGCAAGGCCGTTATGAGCCCCTGGCGGACAAACTGCGACAAGCCCCCGAAGCCGAGAAGTTGCTGGGTGCCAGCCACGTCTATCTGTGGGGCAATGATCTGCTGGCCCCGGGGGATGTTCGGGACTGGTCGTTGTTGCGCGAGCGCCTGCGTACCCATGAACTCAAGGGTTTGCTGGACAAGGAAACCACACAGGTGCTGAAGCAAACCACGATGCTTAATCGCTACGAGCAGACGGTGTTGCTACGGGGGCTCAACGCGGCGATCAACACACAAGCCCGGCTGAGCTGGCAGGTGCACGAGCCCGATATGACGCGGCTTGCCGCCCGTTATGGCGAGCTTCGCCGTGAACTGGCCGTTGCGTTTGCCGGGGCGCTCACGGACACCCCCGACGCTTGGGGCAGCAAGACGATTCAATCGCTGGTCAACGCTGACCTTCCGCGCTTGCTGGTGACCCTTGGTGAAGGCTGGGAAGGTGGCCTGTGGCACCCCGAGGCGATTCGCGGCGGGGTCGATGCGGGGTTCCTGATGGCGCCCTATGACTCCTATGAAACCGCCTTGTCGGCCACTGAAAACCCCGACTGGACCACCGCTCACCTGGGCAGCGGGGCCTATCGCAACTGCGCGATTGTGTTGAAAACCGGCAAGCTGAAAACCGGCTTCCAGCAATCGGGCCATTACACCGACCCCCGCTGTGTACGGCCTTTGTTGGAAGCGCGGGTGCAAGCGGTGCAGGCCAAGGCGGGCTTCAACGCCTGGTTCCTCGATGCCTACGCCACCAGCATGGTTTTCGACAGCTACCGCGACGGCGCTCCCATGACCCAGGCGCAAAACGCCGAAGGCAATATCGATGCGTCGCGCTGGTTGAACACCGCGCTGAAGCTGCCCAGCGGTTCCGAAGACGGTAACGCGAACACCGCCGAGGGCATTCTGTTTGCCCACGGCATGCAGACGCCGGTGATTGGCTGGGGTGACCAGGCTATGACCCAGGACAAGCAATCAACCTATTACGTGGGCAACTGGTACCCGCCGGAGCAGCCTGCGGTGTTCTTCAAACCGGTGCCGTTGAATGAGCCGTTTCGCACGATCCATTTCGAGCCAAGCATGCGCTTGCCGCTGTACCAGGCGGTGTTCCATGGTTCGGTGATCACCACTCACCACTGGCTGTTCGACAGCCTGAAACTGAGCAATGTGCGGGCCCAGAACGAACTGACCCAACTGCTCTACAACGTGCCGCCGCTGTATCACTTGAGTGCGGCGACGGTTCAGCAGCGGTTGCCGGTGATCGAGCACCAGGACCGGTTTTTCCGCCCGTTGCATCAGCGCTTGGCCACTCAGGCGATGACTGGGTTTCAGTGGTTGACGGCGGATCGGTGGGTGCAGGAGACCACGTTTGCGGATGGGACGCGGTTGGTGGCGAATTTCTCCGCTGAGGAAACACAGGGGTATGCCGGACGCAGTGTGACGGCGTTGGTGGTGGGTGAGGAGCCAGTGGTGTATCAGGTCGATTAGCGGTGCCTTTGAGACCTTCGCGAGCAAGCCCGCTCCCACATTTGACCCAGTTCCAACTTTGGAATGCGATCAAATGTGGGAGCGGGCTTGCTCGCGAAGGCGTCAGACCAGACAGCCCTAAAGCTTGCGCCAGACGCTGGCCAACCAAGGCTGTTGCTCACGGGGCAACCCCGCAGGCCGGTAGTAATGCTCCAACTCCACAAACCCCGCCTGGCTCAACAACGCCTGCCACGTCGCCAAGTCGTGATAAGAGCCATACCTCGGCCCGTTCCAACCCTCCTGGTTCTCACCCCGTGGGTTGGAGCTGAACAACACGCCTCCAGGCTTCAACGCGCCATGCAACTGCTTGAGCACACGCGGCAATTCCTGCTTGGGAATGTGAAACAGCCCCGCATTAGCAAAGATCCCGTCGAAGCGTTCCGCCGGAAGGTCCAGCTTGAGGAAGTCCTGCTGCAACACTTCACACCCGCTGTCTTCGCGCGCCATCTGCGCAAACCGCTCAGAGCCATCCAGGCCTACGGCGATATGCCCCATGCGCGTGAACGTCTGCAAATCCCGCCCCGGTCCACAGCCGAAATCCAGCACGGTAAACGGCGCCGTGCCCTGGATATGTCGCAAGAGGGCGTCGATGTTCTGGCTCACATCGTGGTCGCGGGTGCCCGCACGAAAGTCCTCGGCCACTGTGTTGTAGTGGCCGAGAGTGGTGGAGGTGATCTGGTCGAGGTCATCGGGTTTCAAAGTCATGGCCGGGAATATAACCCAACTGATCAGCGTTTATTGAGCACTCGCGCCAAGCGGTCGCCGCCCAGTTGAATAAACGCCACCAGCACCACCAGCAGCACGATCACCGTGAGCATGATCTGCGTATCAAAGCGCTGATAGCCATAGCGATAGGCAATGTCACCCAAGCCACCGGCGCCAATTGCACCGGCCATGGCCGATGAGTTGATCATCGTCACCAAGGTGATGGTGAACCCGCCGACAATCCCCGGCAGCGCTTCTGGCAACAGCACATGCCAGATGATGTGCCAGCGCCGGCAGCCCATGGCCTGCGCGGCTTCGATCAGGCCGTGATCGACTTCCCGCAGGCTCACCTCGGCAATCCGCGCGAAGAACGGCGTGGCGGCGATGGTCAGCGGCACGACGGCCGCCCACACGCCGTAAGTGGTGCCGACAATCAGCCGAGTGAACGGGATCAGCGCCACCATCAAGATCAAAAACGGAATCGAGCGGAACAAGTTGACGAACGCCCCCAGCACCCGGTTCAACGCCGGTGCCTGATAGATCCCGCCCTTGTCGCTGGTCACCAGAAACACCGCCAGTGGAATCCCCACCAGCAAAGCGATCAACGACGACACGCCGACCATCAACAAGGTGTCGATGGCGCCCTGCAATAAACGATCAAACCACATAGCCCAGCACCTCCACCTGTTGTGCCCAGTTTGCAGCGCGGTTGCGCAATTCTTCGGCGCTGTGGGGCGAACCATTCACCGCCAGCAACAATTGCCCAAGCGCATGCCCCTGGATGCGTTCCACCCCGCCTTGCAGCAAACGCACGCGGCCACCGAGGGCGGCGAACAGTGCCGCCAAGTCCGGCTCGTCGGTGTCGCTGCCGGTGAACTGCAAGCGCAGCACCACGGCTGCATCGGCTGACACGGGCTTGGCCTGCAAACGGTTTTGCAGTTCTTCCGGCAGCCCATGTTGCAGCGGTGCCAGCAAGGTTTTGCTGACCTCATGCTGCGGGTTGCCGAACACCTGCCACACCGGGCCTTGCTCGACGATGCGCCCGTGTTCCAGCACCACCACGCGGTCGCAGATTTCGCGGATCACCGCCATCTCGTGGGTGATCAACACGATGGTCAGGCCCAGGCGCTTGTTGATCTCGCGCAACAGGCCGAGGATCGACTGGGTGGTTTCCGGGTCGAGGGCCGAGGTGGCCTCGTCGCACAGCAGAATCTGTGGGTCGTGCACCAGCGAACGGGCGATGCCCACCCGTTGTTTTTGCCCCCCGGACAACTGCGCCGGGTAGGCCTTGTGCTTGTCCTGCAAACCCACCAGCTCCAGCAACTCGCGCACCTTCTGCTCACGCTGCGGCTTGGGCACGCCGGCCACTTTGAGCGGCAACTCGACGTTCTGCCACACGGTCTTGGCCGACATCAGGTTGAAGTGCTGGAAGATCATGCCGATGCGCCGACGCAGCGCCACCAGGTGGTCTTCGTCGAAGTCGCCGATGTCCACCTGGTCGATCAACACGCGCCCGCTGCTGGGTTGTTCCAGGCGGTTGATGGTGCGGATCAGCGAGGATTTACCGGCGCCGCTGCGGCCGATAATGCCAAACACTTCACCGCGCTGGATCGCCAGATCGATGCCTTGCAAGGCATGCACCTTACCGTCGTAGCTCTTGCCCAGGTTGATAAAGCGCACATGGGCGCGGTTCAGGTCCGGGTGCAGTTCTGCCTGCTCGGCGTCCCTGGGCGGTGTGCCCAGGTCGCGCAGTTGAGAGTGGGCGGCGGTCATTTTTTAGCTTCCCAACCGACTTGGTAGAGCTTGCCCAGGGATTTATCCAAGGCGGCGCGTACCACGGGCGAATGCTGGTAGATGTCGACGAACTTGATCACCCGTGGGTCGCTGGTGCC
Source organism: Pseudomonas sp. 18175 (assembly GCF_050432925.1). Lineage (NCBI taxonomy): Bacteria > Pseudomonadati > Pseudomonadota > Gammaproteobacteria > Pseudomonadales > Pseudomonadaceae > Pseudomonas > Pseudomonas sp. 18175. Next base: position 127,683 of record NZ_JBKFTO010000014.1, read on the forward strand.
CTTTGGCTGGGTGACGAACTGGATCACGTATTCCGGGTGGTCGAGGCCATCGAACAGCAAGGCCGACTCGGCATTGAAGGTCTTGGACAGGCGGATATAGGCCGGGTAGCCCTGCACCAGATCGGCGTCGTCATAGGCGCGCACCAACTGCACCGCCTCGACTTGCAGGATCTTGATCTTCTTCGGGTTGCTGACGATGTCTTCTTCGGTGGCCTTGTAGCCCACGCCCGGTTTGAGCGTGATCAGCCCAGCCTTGGCCAGCAGTTGCAGGCCGCGGCCGCTGTTGATCGGGTCGTTGGCGATGGCCACGCTGGCGCCTTGGGGCAGGTCGTTGATGCTTTTGAATTTCTTCGAGTACAGGCCGACGTTGTTAATGATGCCGGGGGCGTACGGCACCAGGTCAAACCCGGCGGCGGCCTTGGCGTTTTCCAGGAACGGGATGTGCTGGAAGTAGTTCACGTCGATATCACCGGCGGCGAGGCTGACGTTGGGCGCGATCCAGTCGGTGAATTCCACCAGCTCGACTTTCAAGCCTTGCTTGCCGGCTTCGGCGACGGCGGCTTCCAGGGGGATGGCGAAGGCGGCGGTGGTGCCGACTTTGAGCGTTGCGTCGCTGGCGAATACCGCCGAGCTGAACAGGCCAAGGGCCAGGGCCAGTGCTTTGACTGGGTGGGCGAGTAGTATTTTTTTCATAGTGGTTTTCCAGTCATAAGGTATGGGTGAAAGCAAGCCCGCTCCCACATTTTTGATTAGTGTCGGTAGCTGGAACCGGTGTGCTGTTCGGGGAGTCGCGCGCCGCCGTGGAAAACTTTTTCTCTCAGTGTTCCGGTCTCATAAGCAGTCTTGTACGACCCACGCTTCTGCAGCTCCGGCACCACCAAATCGATAAAGTCCACGTAGCTCTCCGGCGTCACAATCCGCGTCAGGTTGAAGCCATCCAACCCGGTCTCGCTGATCCACGCTTCCAACTCATCAGCCACCTGTTCAGGCGAGCCCACGAGGGTGATATAGCGTCCACCGAGGGCGTGCTGTTCGAGCAACTTGCGGCGGGTCCAGTCGTTGTTCTGCAGGTTCTTGGTGGCCGACTGGATCGCGTTGCTCTTCACGTACTGGATCGGTTCGTCCAGTTCGTATTGGGCAAAGTCGATCGCCGTAGACGCCGAGAAATGCGCTACCCCGGCCTCTGCGCTGGCGTAGCTGAGGTATTCGGCATGCTTGGCCCAGGCCGCTTCCTCGGTGGCACCCACGATCACGTTGAGGCCCATGAACACCTTGATGTCATCCGGGTTGCGCCCGGCTTCGACGGCGCTGGCGCGCACCTTGTCCACTTGCACTTTGGTGGATGCCTTGTTCTGCCCGCTGATAAACACGCACTCGGCATGCCGCCCGGCGAACAGCAAACCACGGTCCGAACTGCCGGCCTGGAACAGTACCGGCGTACGCTGCGGCGACGGCTCACACAGGTGATAACCCTCCACCTGATAGAACTCGCCGTGGTGCTCAACTTTGTGCACCTTGCCCGGTTGCGCATACACCCGCGCCTGCGGGTCGTTGCGCACGGCGTCGTCTTCCCAGCTGCCTTCCCAGAGTTTGTAGAGCACTTGCAGGTACTCATCGGCCTGGTCGTAACGGCGGTCGTGTTCGACCTGCTCGGTGAGGCCCATGGCCTTGGCGGCACTGTCGAGGTAGCCGGTGACGATGTTCCAACCCACCCGGCCACGACTCAGGTGATCCAGCGTGGACATGCGTCGCGCGAACAGATATGGCGGTTCGTAGGTGAGGTTGGCGGTGAGGCCGAAGCCGAGGTTCTTGGTCACGGCCGCCATCGCCGAGACCAACAGCAACGGGTCGTTGACCGGCAGCTGGATCGACTCTTTGAGCGGTACATCAATGGAGTTCTGGTACACGTCGTAAACGCCGACGATATCGGCGATGAACAAGCCGTCGAACAGCCCGCGCTCCAGGATCTGCGCCAACTCGGTCCAATACTCGATGGTCTTGTATTGGGTGGAGGTGTCCCGAGGGTGGGTCCACATGCCGTGGTTGATGTGCCCGATGCAGTTCATGTTGAAGGCATTGAGCAGGATTTTTTTCTTGGCCATCAGATAGTCCCCCGCAGCGGCGGGTTTTCATCGTTGAGGTAGTAATTGCCCACGGCGTGGTACTTCCAGCGCACCGGGTCGTGCAGGGTGTGCACGCGGGCGTTGCGCCAGTGGCGGTCCAGGCCATGCTCGGCCAGGGTCGCCTGGCTGCCGGCCAGTTCAAACAGGGTGCTGCCGGCAGCCAGGGAAATCTCGGTGCTCAGGGCGCGCACTTCGGCCACCGCAATTGAGGCGGCGGCAACGGTGTCGGCGTTGCTGTCGGCCTGGGCACGGTCGAGAAACTCACCTGCGCGTTCCAGCAGCGCCTCGGCGGCGTGCAGGCGGATGCTCAGGTGGCCGAAGCTTTTCAAGGTCAGCGGGTCTTCGGTGGCCTTGTCGTTGCCCGAATCGATCCACGGGCGAGTCTTGGTGCGCACAAAGTGCAGCGCATCTTCAAAGGCCGCACGGGCGATGCCGGTGTCGATGGCGGCGTGGAGGATCTGCGCCAACGGGCCGACGGTGGTCGGGCGTTCGAAGGCGCTCTGGAACGGGATCACGTCTTGTGCGCTAACCCACACGTTGTCGAACACCACCGAACCGCTGCCGGTGGTGCGCTGGCCAAAGCCGCTCCAGTCGTCGATCACCGCCAGGCCCTGGCTGCCCCGTTGCACAAATGCCAGTTGTTGCACGCCGTGTTCATCCACCACGGACGTAGGGATGCGCTGGGCGTAAATCGCGCCGGTGGAGTAGAACTTGCGGCCGGTAATTCGCAAACCGTCGCCGTCACGGGTGATGGAGGTTACGCGGTCGTGGGCGGTCTTGGTGCCCAGTTCCGCCAGGGCATTGCCAAAGCGCTGGCCGGCCAAGACTTCGGCGTACAGGCGTTTTTGCTGGGCCGGGCTGCCGTTTACGCGCAGCACTTCCAGTGCATAGAAATGGTTTTGCGGGATCTGGCCCAGGGAGGCATCCGCCTGGGCAATCAGTGCGATGACCTTGGCCAGGGTGACGTTGGACACACCCGCGCCGCCATATTCCTTCGGCACGCTGATGCCCCATAGGCCGGAGCGGGAAAACACGTCCAGTTCAGGCAAGGGCAGGCGTCGTTCGCGGTCGCGTAGGGCGCTGTCGCGGCGGAAGTCTTCGGCCAGGTCGCTGGCGACAATAAGGGCTTGTTCGTCGCTGGTAATAACCGCGACGTGGTGAGAAAGGGTCATAGGTTTCTCCAGAGGTCTGGTCGGTTAAATCCAGGAATGGCGGGCAGGCAGAGTGCCGTTGAGCCGATAAGCGCCGATGGCGTGATACTTCCAGCGCACCGGGTCGTGCAGGGTGTGCACCCGGGCGTTGCGCCAGTGACGGTCGAGGTTGAACTCGGCGAGGGTGGCGCGGCTGCCGGCCAGTTCGAAGAGCTTCTCGCTGACCAGCAGCGACACTTCGGTGGTCAGCACTTTCGCCTCGGCCACGGCAATCGAAGCGCGGGCGGCGGACTGCGCGGTGATCGGTGCGGCGCTGACCTGGTCGAGCACTTGGCCGGCTTTGCGCAGCAGGGCTTCGGCAGCGTGCAGCTCGATCTTCAATTTGCCGATATCGGCGATCACGTACAGGTCATCGCTGGCCCGTTCGACCTTGGCATCGACCCATGGGCGCGAACGCTCGCGGACGAAGGCGATGGTGTCGTCGAGGGCGCCGCGGGCAATGCCGGCGTCGATGGCCGCCTGGATCAGTTGCGAGACGGCGCCTTGGATATTCGGGGTTTGGCCAATGCGCCAGTTTTCGACCACCAGCTCTGCATCCACGGGCACCTGGTCCAGCAGCACCGTACCGCTGGCGGTGGTGCGTTGGCCAAAGCCGGACCAGTCATCGACGATGCGCAGCCCTTCGCTGCCACGGCGCACAAAGGCCATGACCTGCTTGCCGTCATCGTTCAGCGCCTTGACCGCGACCCAGTGGGCGAACAGCGCACCAGTGGAGTAGAACTTCTGGCCGCTGATGACATAACCGTCAGCGTCGGCGGTGATGCGCGCCTTGAGTTCCAGGGTGTTCTTGGTGCCGCGTTCCGGGCCTCCGTTGCCGATGCGCCAGCCGTCGAGGACGCTCTGGAACAGCTGCTCTTTCTGACGCTCGGTGGCTGCGCCCTGCAATAGGTGCAGGATGCCGAAGTGGTTCTGCGGGATCTGGCCCAGGGCCGGGTCGGCTGCGCTGATGATCGAGAACACCTCGGCCAGGGTCACGAAAGACACCTGCGGGCCACCGTATTCGCGGGGAATGGAAATGCTGCCCAAACCGCTGCGGGTGAACTGTTCGATCAGCGCCCAGGGCAGCTTGCGTTGCTGGTCGCGCTTGGCGGCTTGCAGGCGGGCAGCCTGGGCCAGCTCGTGGGCGGCGTTCAGCGCCTCGGCGTCGTTGCGCAGCACAGTGGCCGGCAACAACAGCGGGGCTACATCATCCAGATCACTCTGGGGGGGTGTTTGAGCCAAGTTAGACATCAGCGCCGCTCCTTGGCTGCACGTAATGCCCTGGCGTTATGCACCGGGGTAATTCTGACCATACCGACCTCGCATTCAATGAAATAAAAACAGAAAAATCAGAGATGTCCGGTGGTCCGGTTTTTATACCTTAAGCGCGTTAAATATTTAAATAAACGTGCTTTTTGGAATAAGCATAGAAGGTCTGTTACCCAGGTTCACAGGGCTCGAGGCTGGTAGATCAGCGCCGTCCCGGCCGGCCGGGCTGGCGCTACGGCAGCAATGCGTAACGTGCGCGTCGGCGCCCAGCGTGAATTGTTGCCCACGCGGTCGAGGATGCAGTAGGTGACGTCCAGGCGGCTGTCGTCACCCGCTTCGATGATCAGTGCAGAGGGCACCCATACCTGTACCGCCACGCCCACATCCTTGGCCTGGATCTTTGGCAGGTCCAGGCGCACATCGCCCCAGCGCAGGGTGATGGCGTCGCCTGTGGCCATGTTCAAGTAGGGCTCGATGGTCAGCGGGATACCGCGCCGCACTTGGCTGGCATTGACGCCGTAGCGGCGAATGGTGTCTGGCAGGCCTACGGGGGCGAGGTTCTGGTTTTCATCGCTGTGCAGGGGCAAGGGCTGGCCCCCTGGGTAATTGGTCTTTACGCGCACCCTGGTCACCAGTGAACGCGCAGGTGCATGGCCGACCTGCATGATCTGGTAATGCACTTGGGCTGCGCCGTCGAGCACGAAACTTTCCGGCACCCGCAGGTGGGTGAGTGTGCCCACCTTGCACGCGGTTACTCGTCGTGAGGCGGCGAAGCAGTTATTCCAGAACAGTTCGATCAGGTCACCTTCATCCATGCCGGGATAGGGCGCGATATCGACCTGCAATTGGGTGGCAGCCAAGGCGTTGATGCCATTGCGAAGGGCCTGGGGCAGCGTCGGGGCGGTGAGCAGGGTGAGCGTCATATGTAATCTCCTTGATGCAGCCAGCAGCGATCGTTCCGGCCTCGGATAGCGGGGGCCGAAAAGAACGATTCAGTGAGTAGCCGGGATAGGATCCAATCCTCTGGGCGCTAGATAAGAGGGTTGGCCAAGGAGCGTCAATGGCGGCAAAAGGCTAAACGGCGGGTTGGCGAAGATTCAGAAGCGTCTGACGGGGAGGGGGATTTCTGGACAGGCGTGGCGGGGTGTTTTACCGGTTGGAATGCAGTTAAAAATGTGGGAGCGGGCTTGCTCGCGAATGCGGAGTGTCAGTCACTGAATCAGTTGGCTGATACACCGCATTCGCGAGCAAGCCCGCTCCCACATTTGGTTTTGGGTCAGTCTTCTTGGTTGGCCAGCGCTTGGGAGGCCGCTACGTAATCAGCCTGGAACTGCGCCGATTCAATCCACGCCAGCGCGCTCGCTTCATCATCGGTGTCGGTGGCCCACTGGTGGTACTCGATCAACACCGCAAAGATAAAGTCAGTGGCCTCCTCTTCACCTTNGCTCAGGAACTGCTTGGTGCGCTCTTCCTTGGGGTTGGCAAACAACGCCTTGGCTTCGCCTTGCTCTACGATCACGCCCTTGTCGAAGAAGATCACCCGGTTGGCCACATCCCGGGCAAAGCTCATTTCGTGGGTGACGATTACCATGGTGCGGTTTTCTTCAGCCAGGCTGCGGATGGTCGCCAGCACTTCACCCACCAGTTCCGGGTCCAGGGCCGAGGTGGGTTCGTCGAACAGAATCACCTCCGGCTCCATGGCCAGCGCACGGGCAATCGCCACGCGCTGCTGCTGGCCGCCTGAAAGGCGCCGTGGGTATGAATCCTCCTTGCCCGCCAGTCCAACGCGTGCCAGCAGCTTGCGGCCCAATTCGACGGCGGCCTCGCGTGGCATCTTCTTGACCACGGTCGGGCCTTCGATGACGTTTTCCAGCGCGGTGCGGTGGGGGAACAAGTTGAAGCTCTGGAACACAAAGCCCACATGCTGGCGCAGGCGCCGTACCAGGCTGGTTTGCTGGTTGATCGGCTTGCTGGTGTCGATCTCGATGTCACCCACCTTGATGCGGCCACTGGTGGGTTGTTCGAGAAAATTCAGGCAGCGCAGAAAGGTGGTCTTGCCGGAACCGCTGGGGCCGATGATGGCGATGACTTCGCCTTCCTTGACCTCAAGGTCGATGCCGTTGAGTACCACCTGGCCCTTGAATTGTTTGGTCAGTTTTTCAACCACGATCATGGGTCAAGACTCCAGGTCATGCCGGTTGACCCGGTCTTCAAGCTTGTTCTGCACATGCGCAAGAATGCTGACCAGAACCCAGTAGATCAGCGCGGCCGACAGGTACATGGCGAAAATTTCGAAGGTGCGTGCCGAAACCAACTGTGCCTGACGCAGCAACTCGGGCACTTGGATGGTGGCGGCCAGCGAGGTGTCTTTGACCAGCGAGGTGAAGCTGTTACCCAGCGGCGGCAAGGCTGTGCGCATCGCCTGCGGCAGGATAGCCCGACGCAATGTCTGTACACGGGTCATGCCGATACTGGCCGCTGCTTCCCACTGGCCACGCTCGATGGAACTGATGGCAGCGCGCAGGGTTTCGCAGATGTACGCGGCCATGTTCAGCGAGAGGCCTATCAGCGCTGCGGGAATCGGGTCCAGTTCGATGCCTACTTGAGGTAAGCCGTAGTACATCATGAACAGCTGCACCAACAACGGCGTACCTCGGAAGAACGACACATAGACACGGGCTGTCCAGTTCAGCACCTTGAAGCGCGATAAACGCATGAGGGCCAGGCCGAAGCCCAGCAAAAAGCCGAAAAACATCCCGCCCAGGCTCAAGACGACAGTGAAGTACACGCCCTGCATCAGGAAGGGCGTGGAGTTCAGGATCAATTGAAGCTTTGCTTCCATTATTGGGTAACGTCAGCGTTGAAATACTTTTCGGACAGTTTTTTCAACGTGCCGTCTGCTCGCAGTTTTTCGATGGCTTTGTTGACGGCATCCAGTAGTTCAGGCTCGCCTTTACGCAGCGCTACGCCTGCCTCCTGACGGGAAAACGCGTCGCCTGCGGCGGCGGTGTCCGGGGCTTTCTTGGCATACTCCAGGGCGGCTAAACGGTCGATCAGGATGGCATCGATACGACCGATTCGCAGGTCCTGGAACTTGGTTGGGTCGTCTTCGTAGGTGCGAACATCAGCAGTCTTGACGTTGGCCTTGACCCACTCTTCGTAGTTGGTACCCAGACCTACACCGACCTTCTTACCGGCCAGATCAGCGGCAGACTTGATATTGAGTTTGTCTTCGTTCTTTTTCAGGACCAGTGCCTGGATTCCGGAAACGGTGTAGGGCTCGGAGAAGTCGTACTTCTTCTTGCGCTCCTCGGAGATCGTGACCTGGTTGATCACAGCGTCCAGGCGCTTGGATTCCAGTGCAGCAAGGATGCCGTCCCACTTGGTGGCTTGCAGCTTGACCTTAACGCCCAGTTCTTTGGCCAGCGCTTCGGAAAATTCGACTTCGAAGCCTGCGAGTTTGCCGTCTTCACCGACAAAGCTGAACGGTGGGTAGGTGCCTTCCAGGCCGACGTTGATAACGCCCGCTTTCTTGATGTTGTCCAGCTGTTCACCAGCAACGGCTTGGCCGATCAGGCCAGCGCCGAGTGCCAGGCCCAAAGTGCCAACCAACAACGTGCGACGGAATGCAGAAATAGTCATGAAGAGCCCCTGTGTTTTTTGTGTTGTGCGAAGCAGGTGACGCGGTAGTCGTATCCTGCCTTAAAGCGCGTAGCGCGTCTTCGCCTACGGCGCGATGATAAAGCGGGTTTTTAAGACTTGAAAATAATATAAATCTAATTTGATATTCTTTTATTGAATATGCCGAAATTCTAATGTGGGAGCGGGCTTGCTCGCGAAAGCGGTGGATCAGTCAATACATCTGGTGACTGACACTCCGTCTTCGCGAGCAAGCCCGCTCCCACATTTTGATCCCTGTTCCTTCAGCTGAAGGCGGCGCCATAAGCAAACAACGCCGGCGCCCCGCCGGTATGCAGGAAAATAATCGGGCCATCCTCAAACCGCTGGCGCCCGATGCCATCGAGCAACCCGGCCATGGCCTTGCCAGTGTAGACCGGGTCCAGCAGCAGGCCTTCCTGGCTGGCGACCAGCTTGATCGCAGAGAGGGTGCCGGCGTTCGGCTCGCCATAACGGGGGCCGAAGTATTCGTCCCACAGGATCACCTTGAAGGCCTCGGGTATATCCACACCCAGCAACTCGGCGGTGCGCTCGGCCAAACCCTGCACTTTCGGGCGTTGGGCTTCATCGGTGCGCGAGACCGTGACGCCAATCACCGGCAAATTCGGCAGCACTTCGCTCAAGGCCAACGCCAAGCCACTGTGCGTCCCGGCGCTGCCGGACGCCAACACGACGGCCGCAAACTCAATCCCGCTGTCTTCGATCTGTGCGGCCAGCTCCAGGCCAGCTCGCACGTAACCCAGGGCGCCGAGAGCGTTGGAACCGCCGATGGGGACGAGGTAGGGCTTCTTGCCATTGCTGCGCAGGCGGTCGGCGAGGGCGTTGAGTTGGTCATCAACGTTGTCGAGGTTTTCCACCAATTCCACCTTGGCGTCGAACAAGTCCAGCAACAGACGATTGCCGTTGTTCAGGTAGTTGGGGTCTTCGGTGCCGGTGGGGTTTTCCAGCAGGGCGACGCAGCCCAGGCCGAGCTTGGCGGCGATGGCGGCGGTCTGGCGTACATGGTTGGACTGGATCGCGCCGGCGGTCACCAGGGTGTCGGCGCCTTGTGCGATGGCATCCGCCGCCAGGTATTCGAGTTTGCGCAGCTTGTTGCCGCCCATCGCCAGGGGGGTGGTGTCGTCGCGCTTGACGTAGATATCCCTGCCCAACCAGGCCGACAGCCGTTCAAGTTTTTCCAGGGCGGTGGCGCCGCCCAGCAGTTCCAGACGGTTAAAGCGGTCGAGCTGTTGTTTGATCATGGCTACGCACAGTTGCTAAGTGATGGGGCGACTATAGGCAGGCACTTTTCATCGGGCAACCGCCAATCGCGTTATGCCCGATGGTTCTTAGCATCGCACCATTGGTTCTTAAGGGCGGCGAGGGTGCATACCGTAAAGTGATGGGCATTTCGTCAGGAGTGAAAACCGTGAGTGAGCGTTCCAGCCATTGGCAATTACAGACCATCGTCAGCCAACTGCGCGGCGCGCGGGACCAGTGGCGAACGCGCAATGGCCGCTTGAGTGGCGAGCATGGCGGCCGTGAATTGCCGTCCCGCGAGGCGGTGGCGCAGATCCTCGAAGCGCTGTGCGGCGCCTTGTTCCCGATGCGGCTGGGGCCGGTGGATCTGCGTGAGGAAAGTGAAGACTTCTACGTCGGCCATACCCTGGACGTAGCGCTGAACGCCTTGCTCGCCCAGGCCCGCCTGGAACTGCGCTACGCCGCCCGCCAGGGCGCCAAGGACGACAGCGAAGTCGATGCCCTGGCCATCCGCCTGATCCAGGATTTCGCCCTGGCCCTGCCATCGCTGCGCAGCTTGCTGGACACCGACGTGCTCGCCGCCTACCACGGCGACCCGGCCGCCCGCAGCGTGGATGAAGTGCTGCTGTGCTACCCCGGCATTCTGGCGGTGATTCACCATCGTCTGGCGCACCATCTTTATCGTGCCGGGCTGCCGCTGCTGGCGCGCATCAGTGCGGAAATTGCCCACTCGGCCACTGGAATCGATATCCACCCCGGCGCGCAGATCGGTCCGAGCTTTTTTATCGACCATGGGACCGGTGTGGTGATCGGCGAAACCGCGATCATCGGCGAGCGCGTGCGCATCTACCAGGCGGTGACCCTGGGCGCCAAGCGCTTCCCGGCGGATGAAGACGGGCAGTTGCAGAAGGGCCATCCGCGTCACCCGATTGTCGAGGACGATGTGGTGATCTATGCCGGGGCGACGATTCTGGGGCGCATCACCATCGGCCAGGGCTCGACCATTGGCGGCAATGTGTGGCTGACGCGCAGCGTGCCGGCAGGGGCGAATATTACCCAGGCCAATTTGCAACATGACGATGGCACGCAAAAATAACGAGCCTACACAAATACCCTGTGGGAGCGGGCTTGCTCGCGAATGCGGTGTGTCAGTCACTGAATCAGTTGGCTGAACCACCGCATTCGCGAGCAAGCCCGCTCCCACATTTTTTACCGCGTTCCACTTTTTGCCAGCGTAATCGCTGAACGATTTGCCATCCCCATCCGTCATACCCTTCCTTGAGCTAGTGTAGGAATTACCTACCACTCAGCCCTGCGATTAGTCCAAAACCGCCTATCCATGTTTAACTTGAACACTCGTTCAAGTTAAACCCGGTGGTTCGCTGCCCGCTCACAACAGGAGGCTTACCTTTGCTGAGTCCGTTTTTTACAGCCACATTCCCAACCCTCGGGGTGCATCGTTCATGAGTGCATCGTCCACCCCACCCAGCGGGCTGGTGCGCATGAATGCGCCGGTCTTCTACTTCGCTGCAACGTTCATTTTGCTGTTCGGTGTCATTGTTATCGCTATCCCGCAACAGGCCGGTGCCTGGCTGCTGGCCGCGCAAAACTGGGCGGCCAATACGGTCGGCTGGTACTACATGCTGGCGATGACCCTGTATCTGGTCTTCGTGGTGGTCACCGCGTTATCGGGCTACGGCAAGATAAAACTCGGTGCCGACCACGACGAGCCCGAATTCAGTTACCTGTCCTGGGCCGGCATGTTGTTCGCCGCCGGTATCAGCATCACGCTGTTTTTCTTCTGCGTCTCCGAGCCGTTGACCCACTTGGTGCAGCCGCCACAGGGCGCTCCGATGAACGCCGACGCCGCACGCCAGGCCATGCAGATTCTGTTTCTGCACTGGGGCCTGCATGGCTGGGGCGTGTTCGCGTTTGTCGGCATGGCGCTGGCGTATTTCGCCTACCGGCATAACCTGCCGCTGGCGCTGCGTTCGGCGTTGTACCCGCTGATCGGCAAGCGCATCAATGGCCCCATCGGTTATGCAGTGGATGGCTTCGGCATCATCGCCACGGTGTTCGGCCTTGGCGCCGATATGGGCTTTGGCGTGCTGCATCTCAACTCCGGGTTGGATTACCTGTTCGGCATTGCCCATACCCAGTGGATTCAGGTCGGCTTGATCACCCTGATGATGGGCGCCGCGATCATCGTCGCGGTGGCCGGTGTCGACAAGGGCGTGCGGGTGATGTCCGACATCAACATGCTGCTGGCCTGCGCGCTGCTGCTGTTTGTGTTGTTCGCCGGGCCCACCCAGCACCTGCTCAACACCCTGATCCAGAACCTCGGCGATTACCTCGGCGCCTTGCCCACCAAGAGTTTCGACGTGTACGCCTACGACAAACCCAGCGACTGGCTGGGCGGTTGGACGGTGTTTTACTGGGCCTGGTGGATCGCATGGTCGCCGTTCGTGGGCCTGTTTATTGCGCGGATTTCCCGTGGCCGTACCATCCGCGAATTCGTATTCGGCGTGCTGTTGATCCCGCTGGGTTTCACCCTGGCGTGGATGTCGATCTTCGGCAACAGCGCCATCGACCAGGTGCTCAACCACGGTATGGCGGCGCTCGGTCAGTCGGCCATCGATAACCCGTCGATGAGCCTCTACCTGTTGCTGGAAACCTATCCATGGGCCAAGACCGTCATTGCGGTCACGGTGTTCATCAGCTTCGTGTTCTTCGTCACCTCGGCCGACTCCGGCACCGTGGTGCTGTCGACCCTGTCGTCCAAGGGCGGTAACGCCGACGAAGACGGGCCGAAATGGTTGCGGGTGTTCTGGGGTGTGATGACCGGCCTGGTTACCAGTGCGCTGTTGTTCGCCGGTAGCATCGACTCGCTGAAGTCTGCCGTGGTGCTGACGTCGCTGCCGTTCTCGATGATCCTGTTGCTGATGATGTGGGGGCTGCACAAGGCGTTCTACCTGGAGTCGCAAAAGCAGATTGCGCAGTTGCATTCGCTGGCGCCGGTGTCGGCGTCGCGCAGAGGTCGTGGTGGATGGCGCCAACGTCTGAGCCAGGCCGTGCACTTCCCGTCGCGGGACGAGGTGTACCGCTTCCTCGAATCCACGGTGCGCCCGGCCATCGAAGAAGTGACCGCGGTGTTTGTCGAGAAAGGCCTGAATGTGATGACCCAGCCTGATCCGTCCAACGACAGTGTCAGCCTGGAAATCGGCCATGGTGAGGAACATCCGTTCATCTACCAGGTGCAGATGCGCGGTTACTTCACGCCGTCGTTTGCCCGTGGCGGCATGGGGTCCAAGGAGCTCAACAACCGTCGCTACTACCGGGCGGAAGTGCACTTGGCCGAGGGCAGCCAGGACTACGATTTGGTGGGATACACCAAGGAGCAGATCATCAACGACATCCTTGACCAGTACGAGCGACATCTGCAGTTCTTGCACTTGGTGCGCTAGCTTTTTGTGGGAGCGGGCTTGCTCGCGAAGGCGTCTTGTCAGTCGGTGCGTGTGTGACTGGTACACCGCTTTCGCGAGCAAGCCCGCTCCCACATAAAACCTCGCAAAGCCCCGTTCTACGGGGCTTTCTTAAATTTAATTTCATCCGTCAAAACCCGGTTTTGAAGCGTAACTGTCATCTGTCCACTGCGTAATTGTGTGAAGCGTTTGACGCTTTCATTTCAGAACAGTGACGGAGACCGGTAACAATGAAGATGTTATTAAGCCCCATGGTGGGTGCCGCCATGGCGAGCTTTATGCTGTCCGCCCACGCCGACTTTATCGATGACAGCCACGCCGATGTGACCCTGCTCAACCGTTATCTGAACCAGCAGGGGCGTGATGTGGTGAACAGCAACGCCAAGGCTCACAGCATTCGCGATTGGGGCCAGGGTTTCGAGTTCAACTTCAAGTCGGGCTACACCGAGGGGCCGGTGGGTTTCGGCCTTGATCTTCAAGCGTTCTACGGCTTGAAACTGGACTCCGGCGGCGACCTCAACGACAAGGATCACCAAGGCCGCTACCCCGGCAGCATGTTCCCATTGGACAACGGCAAATCCGCCGACCAGTTCGGTGTGCTCAGCCCTACGTTCAAGATGCGTTTTGCCAAGGATGAACTGCGCGTCGGCACCCTCTACGGCAACAACCCGATCCTCGCCAACACCGACGGCCGCTTGTACCAGCAGACCAATACCGGTGTGCAGTTGGTGTCCAAGGATCTGAGTGATTTCACCTTCACCGGTGGCGATATCCTCAAGACCAAGATCCGCAACGAGACCGGCGACCAGGGCATGATCACCGCCGGCGGTACCAAGGAGAGCGACCGCTTCCTGTTCGGCGGCGCCGACTACACCGGCATCCAGAACACCACCGTCAGCCTGTGGTATTCCAACCTTGAGGATTACTACCAGCAGTTCTTCCTCGGCGCCAAGCGCCATGACGCGTTATCGGTGGGCGCGATCGACACCGATATCCGCGTATTCCGTAGCCTCGGCGTGGGCGGCAACGCCGATGGCGACAAAGACTATGCCGCCAGTGGTCTCTACGAAGACGGCGTTAACAAGGGCCGTATCAACCAAACCACCGCCAGCCTGCTTGAGAGCTACAGCCTGGACGGCCATACCGTCGGCCTGGGTATCCAGAAAAACAGCGGCGACAGCGACTTCCCTTACCTCGACTCCGGCCTCAACAGCGGTGATAACCGCCAAGGCCCAGGCTCGGGCGCTGACACCCCGGCACTGACCAACATGCAGTTGAACAAATTCCAGCACGCCGGCGAGCGCACCTGGTTGGCGCAGTACAAATATGATTTGGGCAAGCTCGGCCTCACCGGTGTGACATTCTCCGCCGCCTATGCCCATGGCGACGACATCCGCACTGCACAGGGCAATACCAGCGAATGGGAGCGTAACGTTGCGGTGGCGTATCAAGTGCCAACAGGCACCCTCAAAGGCCTGGGTGTGACCTGGAAAAACGCCCACGCCAGCCCGGATATTTCCGGCGCCACTGTGCAGGATGAAAACCGCTTTTATGTCAGCTATGTCGTTCCACTCTGGTAGGCAATTGCTGTAAAACGAAAGGGCAGACTTAAGCGATTCAGCGGGTTAAAAGGCCTGGGAATAACCTTATTCCCAGGCCTTATTAACCCCAAGCCCAGAGAGGATTCGATGACGTACATTGCTGCCGAAAACCGCTATGAATCTATCCCGTATCGCCGCGTAGGCCGCAGTGGATTGGTGCTGCCTGCACTGTCCCTCGGCCTGTGGCACAACTTTGGCGACAGCACCCCGATCGACACCCAGCGCGCCCTGTTGCGCACGGCGTTCGACCTGGGTATCAACCACTTCGACCTGGCCAACAACTACGGCCCGCCGTACGGCAGCGCCGAGATCAATTTCGGCCGTTTGCTGCGCGAAGACTTCAAGCATTACCGCGATGAATTGATCATCTCCAGCAAGGCCGGTTGGGACATGTGGCCCGGCCCTTACGGCCAGGGCGGCGGATCGCGCAAATACGTATTGGCCAGCCTGGACCAGAGCCTGCAACGCCTGGGCGTCGACTACGTGGATATCTTCTACTCCCACCGCTTTGACGCCGACACCCCACTGGAAGAAACCGCCAGCGCCCTCGCCACTGCCGTGCAACAAGGCAAGGCGTTGTACATCGGTATCTCGTCCTACTCCGGGGTAAAAACCCGCGAAATCGCCGCCCTGCTCAAAGAGTGGAAAGTGCCGCTGCTGATCCACCAACCGGCCTACAACCTGCTTAACCGCTGGGTGGAAAAAGACTTGCTGGACACCACCGAAGAACTCGGTGCCGGGGTGATTGCGTTCACGCCATTGGCCCAGGGTTTGTTGACCGACAAGTACCTCAACGGGGTGCCTGCGGATGCGCGGGTGAACCGTCCGGGCGGTGGTTCGCTACAGGCCAAGCACTTGTCCGAAGAGAACATTGCTCACGTGCGTGCGCTCAATGAAATCGCCCAGCGTCGTGGCCAGAGTTTGGCGCAACTGGCGCTGGCTTGGACGTTGCGCGACCCACGGGTGACCAGCGCGCTGATTGGTGCGAGCCGGCCGGAGCAGATCATCGAGAACGTGGGTGCGTTGAAGAACTTGAGCTTCAGTGCTGAGGAGCTGGCGGAGATCGACCGGTTTGCCCAGGAAGGCGGGATCAATCTATGGGAAAAGCCCTCCACCGCTGAATAAAAGGCAGTACGCGGTCAATGTAGGAGCGGGCTTGCTCGCGAATGCGGTGAATCAGTCGCTGAATCTGTTGACTGACCCACCGCATTCGCGAGCAAGCCCGCTCCCACATTTGTTCTTCAGTGTGGCTTAGAACGGCACATCGCCCAAGATTGTCGCCCGGTGCATCACCCGCCGCTGCGGCCGGTAGTCATCCACCGCGTAGTGCTGGGTCACGCGGTTGTCCCAGAACGCTACGTCGTTTTCCTGCCAGCGCCAGCGGATGGTGAACTCTGGCCGTGTCGCGTGGGCGAACAACAGCTTCAAAATCGCCTCGCTTTCCGCCGGCTCCAGTTCGTTGATTTTGGTGGTAAACCCATCACTGACGAACAGCGACTTGCGCCCGCTCACCGGGTGCGTACGCACCACCGGGTGGGACAACGGTGGGTTTTTCTTGCGGGTTTCTTCCCAGCGCGCAAAGTCTTCGGCGGTGTTGCCAAAGCGCTCCAGCGGGAAGGATTTGGTGAAGTCGTGGGTAGCGGTCAACCCGTCGAGCAACCGCTTCAACGGCGCCGACAGCGCTTCATACGCGGCGATCCCACTGGCCCACAACGTGTCGCCACCAAACGCCGGCAGCAGCTTGGCGCTGAGTACCGCGCCGAGTGCCGGGGTGGGCAGGAAGGTCACGTCGGTGTGCCACACGGCGTTGTCGCGCACGTCGGTGACGGCGGTGTCGAGGATTAGCACTTCGGGCTGTTCCGGCACGTTGGGGTAGATCGGGTGAATGTGCAGGTCGCCGAAATTCGCCGCGAACCGCGCTTGTTGCTGCGGGTTTATGGCTTGGCCGCGAAAGAACAGCACCGAGTGGGTGAGCAACGCCTGTTCGATGGCGTCGCGCTGTTCAATGTTCAGCGGTTGGGTGATATCGACGCCACTGATCTGGGCGCCCAGGGCGGTGCTGATTGGGGTAACGGTCAGGCTGCTCATGCGGTTCTCATCACTCAATGTGCCTGGCCATGCCACGGCACTAATTTACGCTGCAGGGCGCGCAGGCCCATTTCCATGGCGAAGGCGATCAGGGCGATGACCAGGATGCCCAGTACCACCACATCGGTGACCAGAAACTGCGCCGCCGACTGCACCATAAAGCCCAGGCCACTGGTGGCCGCGATCAACTCGGCGGCGACCAGGGTGGACCAGCCCACACCCAGGCCGATGCGCACGCCGGTGAGGATGTCGGGCAAGGCGCTCGGCAGGATCACATGGCGGATCAGTTGGGCGCGGGTGGCCCCCAATGATTGCGCCGCACGCAACTTGGCCGGGTCGACGGTGCGCACGCCGGTCGCGGTGGCGATGGCGATGGGCGCAAAGATCGCCAGGTAAATCAGCAGCACCTTGGACAGCTCGCCAATGCCGCACCAGATCACGATCAACGGCA
Source organism: Pseudomonas sp. 18175 (assembly GCF_050432925.1). Taxonomy (NCBI): domain Bacteria; kingdom Pseudomonadati; phylum Pseudomonadota; class Gammaproteobacteria; order Pseudomonadales; family Pseudomonadaceae; genus Pseudomonas; species Pseudomonas sp. 18175. Next base: position 144,804 of record NZ_JBKFTO010000014.1, read on the forward strand.
GATAGGCCAGTGGCGGGATCGGCCGGTAGAACTCGATCAGCGGGTCGAGCACGCCACGGGCAATACGGTTGGAACCGATGGCGATGCCTACCGGTACGGCGGTCAGCACGGCAAAACCCAGGCCCAGGCCGATGCGGCTGAGGCTGGCGGCCAAGTGTTGCCACAGGGTGGAGTCCATATAGCCACTGGTCACCAGCAGCCAGCCTTTTTGCAGCACGGCGGACGGCGGTGGCAGGAACAGCGGTTCGATCAAACCGGTGGCGGTCACGGCCCACCAAAGCGTCAACAATGCGGCCAGGGTCAATACGCTGATCCAGCGTGTGCTCAAGCTGCGGCGCACCGGGATAACCGGGTGCACCACCGGCTTGGCGGCGAGTTCATAGCTGCTCATGCGGACACCTGCCGTTGGGAGAACACCTTGCCCAGCACGTGTTCGCGGGTTTCGATAAAGCGCGGGTCGGACTTGATCGCCCGCGCCGATTCACCGGCGGCGTAACGCTGACCGAAGTCCAGGCTCAGGCGTTCGACGATTTGCCCTGGGTTGGGCGCCAGCAGGATCAAATCAGTGGCGAGGAATACCGCCTCTTCGATGTCGTGGGTAATCAGGAACACCGGCTTGGCTGTGCGCCGCCAGACTTGCAGCAACAGCTCCTGCATCTGCTCGCGGGTGAAGGCATCGAGGGCGCCGAAGGGTTCGTCCATCAGCAGCACGCGCGGGTCAGCGGCCAAGGCACGGGCCAGGCCGACGCGTTGTTTCTGGCCACCGGAGAGTTGCCAGATACGACGGCTGTCGAAACCGGCCAGGTCCACCAGCGCGAGCATCTCCCGGGCGCGCACTTCACGTTGCGCCTTGGGCACGCCGGCCAGTTCCAGGCCAAAGCCGACGTTGGCCAGCACGTCCTGCCAGGGCAGCAGGGCGTCGTCCTGGAACACCACGCCGCGCTCGGCGCTGGGGCCTTTGACCGGCACGCCATCAAGGGTGATGCGCCCGGAGGAGGGTTCGACAAAGCCGGCGATCAGGTTCAACAGCGAAGTCTTGCCACTGCCGGACGGGCCGAGGGCCACCAGCAATTGCTGGGGCCCCAGGTCGATTGAGATGTCAGACAGTACCGGTTGTGTGGCGCCTGGGTACTGTGCGCTGATGCGCTCCAGTTGTAGCAAGGCCATCGCGATGAACTCCTGATCAGTTGGTAATGAACTTGGCGCTGACGTATGGGGCGTAGTCCGGCAGTACGGCGTCGACCTTGCCTTGTTCCTTGAGGAACGCCGCGGTATCGGTTACGGCCTTGGTGGTCGGTGCGCCCAGCAGGGTCACTTGGTCGGCGGCCAGCGGGTAGACGTTGCCTTGCAGCAGCAATGGGATATCAGCGGCCTTGGCGCCGGACAGCTTCACCAGCTTGTCGACGTTGCCTTTGTCGGCGATCCAGGCTTGTGGGTCTTTGCGGTAGGCGGCGTAGGCATCCAGGGTGACCTTGGCGAAGGCCGTGACGATTTCCGGGTGCTTCTCGGCAAAATCCTTACGCACGATCCAGGCATCGAAAGTGGGTGCGCCAAACTTGGCCAGTTCGCCGGAGGTGATCAGCACCTTGCCGTTTTCCTTGGCCACGCCCAGGGCGGGGTCCCATACGTAGGTGGCGTCGATATCGCCGCGTTTCCAGGCGGCGATGATTGCCGGAGGCGCGAGGTTGAGGACGGTGACTTTGGACGGGTCGATGTTCCAGTGCTTAAGCGCAGCCAGCAGGCTGTAGTGGCCGGTGGACACGAACGGCACGGCGACTTTTTTGCCAATCAGGTCCTGGGGGCTGTTGATCCCCGAACCGTTGCGTGCCACCAAGGCTTCGGCACCGCCGATCTGGGTGGCTACGAGGAAGGTTTCCACCGGTACTTTGCGGGTGATGGCAGCAGTCAGCGGACTGGAACCGAGGTAGCCAATCTGCACGTCGCCGGAGGCGATGGCGGCGATGATATCGGCGCCATTGTCGAATTTGCGCCAGTTGATCTTGGCGTTGGTGGCTTTTTCGTACGCGCCGTCGGCCTGGGCGACTTTGGCCGGGTCCACGGTGGTCTGGTAAGCGATGGTCACATCCGCCGCCTGGGCAAACAGGCTGGCACCAGCCAGGGACAATGCAGCCAAGAGGCGCAGAGGGGTCAATAGTTTCAAGGGGAAGCTCCTCAATCAGGCGGCCGAGGGTCGGCGTGTGAGGAGACTAAATGATCTAAGAACTCGAAAATAAATAACATTTTCGAATTAGCTTATGAGGAGAAGCGTGGAGCCAGATCTTCCGGCTGGCACAAATAAATGTGGGAGCTGGGTTGCCTGCGATGGCGGTGGGTCAGTAGCTCAGATGCTAACTGATACACCGCCATCGCAGGCAAGCCAGCTCCCACAGAATCCAGGCTCCACAGAGGAAGCCGAGTTCTGCTTTAGTTGCTGATGGCGAGAATGCTCGCCTGGTACGAGCCCACAAACACATCAAAATCGCCCACTTCGTTCTGCTCCAGCTCCGCCTGCTGTGCCAGCGACTTACGCGCCAACTCCTCAAAGCGTGCCTGCTCTTCTGCCGGCAGCGGTTCCTTGCGGAAATGCTCAGCATGCACCTGGCTCTGGTGCAGGGAGAACTGCGCAAAGCTCTCCTTGCGCTCGGCCATCGCCGCCAACACCTGGGCCGACGGGGTCAGGGACGAATCCTTGACCTTCGCCAGTTGCGCGTCCAGCGCCTGGCTGTGTTCACTGATGCCGTGGCTCTCATCAAGCAGGGCAGCCAGCGGTGCGATCTTCTCCAGCAACTCGGCGGCCCATTCCTTCATGTCCACAGGCTGGCCATCGCGCTGCAATTGCAGGCCCGGACGGCGACCTTCCTTGACCACGCTGAGGAAGTTGGACGTAGCGTTGCCACACGTGTTGTTGGCGAACAGCGGGCTGTCGTTCAGTGCGCAATACAACAGGAACGCGTCGAGGAAGCGCGACTCTTGCAGGTCGATACCCATCGGCAGGAACGGGTTGATGTCCAGGCAGCGTACTTCGATGTACTGGATGCCACGGGCCACCAACGCCTGGATCGGCCGCTCGCCGGTGTAGGTCACGCGCTTGGGGCGGATGTTGGAGTAGTACTCGTTTTCGATCTGCAGGATGTTGGTGTTGAGCTGTACCCACTCACCGTCCTTGTGGGTGCCGATCTCGACGTAAGGCGCGTAGGGCGTTGCAACCGCTTCGCGCAGGCTGTCGGTGTAGCTGGCCAGGTCGTTGTAGCACGGCGTCAGGCCAGCCTGGGCGTTGCTCTGGTAACCCAGGTCGCTCATGCGCAGGCTGGTGGCGTACGGCAGGTACAGGGTGTCGGCGTCCAACACTTCCAACTGGTGTGAGCGACCGCGCAGGAAACCCGCGTCCAGGGCCGGCGAAGCACCGAACAGGTACATCAGCAACCAGCTGTAGCGACGGAAATTACGGATCAGCGCGATATAGGCATTGGACTGGAAGTCGCGGTCAGTGCCGACGAACCCTTCGGTCTCCTTAAGCAACGGCCACAACTGTTCCGGCAGGGAAAAATTGTAGTGGATGCCGGCGATGCACTGCATGGTCTTGCCGTAACGCAGGGCCAGGCCCTTGCGGTACACGTACTTGAGCTGGCCGATATTGGAGGTGCCGTAGTAGGCAATCGGAATATCTTCCTCGGCCGGCAACGGGCACGGCATCGAGGGGCTCCACAGGTACTCGCTGCCGAGCTTGCTGTAGGCGAAACGATGGATCTTGTCGAGGCTTTCCAGGGTATCGGCCGGGTTGGGCAGGGCCGGGGTGATGAACTCCAGCAGCGATTCCGAGTAGTCGGTGGTGATCTGTTCATGGGTCAACGCGGCGCCCAGGGCTTCAGGGTGCGGCGTTTGCGCCAGGCGGCCCTCACCTGTGACGCGTAGGCATTCACGCTCGATGCCGTGCAAGCACTGCTCTAGCAGGGAGAGGTGTTCGCGCTTGCCGAGCAGAGCCAGGCGGCGGTTGAGAAGTTCGCTCAAGTTGGATTCCTTCACGCGTCAGTCGCCCCAATATGGGGGTGGGCAGGACGGTCTACAAGGGTGAAGTTAAAACTGGCGTGATCGCCTGGTCTAGAGTCGATTTGACCCGCTCTGAAAAAGCCGACTTCACTCCATGAATTTGGCTATAGCGCAGCAAGAAAATTCCGACGCTGTTTAGTGCAGCGCCGAAATTAACTCAAATCGAGGGTGGGGAGCTATAGGACAGCGAAGGTGCCTTGTGCTTTTGCGACCAGTTTTTCGTCCTGGTACACATCCGCTTCGACTACCAGGGTGCGCCTGCCGGCGTGAATCACCCGGCTGGTGCACAGCACGTCACCGTTTTCGACGGCGCGGATGTAGTTGATTTTGCATTCGATGGTCGCACTCTGCTGGTCGAAACCATGAGAGCTGGAACAGGCCAGCCCCATGGTGATGTCCACCAGGCTGAAAATCGCCCCGCCATGGAGCTTGCCCGCGCGGTTGCGCAGGTGCGGCTCCAGGGTCAGGGCCACCTCGGCAACGCCCTCTTCAAGGCGTTGCAGGCGGCAGCCGATCAGTTCGCTGAATGCGCTCTGGGTCAAACCGGCCGGGATCTCCATCAGCGTTTCTTCAACTGTTTGGCGTTGGCGAACAGCGAGGCCATGGCGTTGTTACTTGGTGCGGCAGCCGTCGTTTCCTTGCGCGGTGCGTTGTTTTGCGACTGGCGTGGCGCCGAGCCTGGACGTGCGCCACGGGCGCCGTCGATTTTCTCGCCAGGGGTATCGCTCATGCGCATCGACAGGCCCACGCGTTTGCGCGGAATGTCGACTTCCATGACCTTGACCTTGACCACATCACCGGCCTTCACCGCTTCACGTGGGTCCTTGATGAATTTCTCCGAAAGCGCGGAGATATGCACCAAACCGTCCTGATGCACGCCGATATCCACAAAGGCACCGAAGTTGGTCACGTTGGTGACCACGCCTTCGAGGATCATGCCCAGTTCCAAATCCTTGAGGTCTTCGACGCCGTCCTGGAACTCGGCGGTCTTGAACTCGGGACGTGGGTCGCGGCCCGGTTTTTCCAGCTCTTGCAGGATATCGGTGATGGTCGGCACGCCGAAGGTTTCGTCGGTGTACTTCTTCGGGTCCAGGCGCTTGAGGAACGCGGCGTCGCCGATCAGCGAGCGGATGTCGCGATCGGTTTCGGCAGCGATGCGTTGCACCAGCGGGTAGGCTTCCGGGTGGACCGCAGAAGAATCCAGCGGGTTGTCACCGTTCATGACGCGTAGGAAGCCAGCAGCTTGTTCGAAGGTTTTTTCGCCCAGGCGTGCAACCTTTTTCAGCGCCGCGCGGGTTTTGAACGCGCCGTTTTCGTCGCGGTGGGTGACGATGTTCTGCGCCAGGGTGGCGTTGAGGCCGGAGATACGCGCCAGCAGTGCGACGGAAGCGGTGTTTACGTCCACGCCCACGGCGTTTACGCAGTCTTCCACCACTGCATCCAGGCCGCGCGCCAGTTTCAGCTGCGACACGTCGTGCTGGTACTGGCCGACACCGATGGATTTAGGGTCGATTTTCACCAGTTCGGCCAGTGGATCCTGCAGGCGACGGGCGATGGACACCGCGCCACGGATCGACACGTCCAGATCCGGGAATTCCTTGGAAGCCAGTTCCGACGCCGAGTACACGGATGCACCGGCTTCGGAGACCATGACTTTGGTCATCTTCATGGCCGGGTATTTTTTGATCAGTTCGGCGGCCAGCTTGTCGGTCTCGCGGCTGGCGGTGCCGTTGCCGATGGCGATCAGGTCCACGGCGTGCTTGGCGCACAGGGCGGCCAGGATCGCCAGGGTCTGGTCCCACTTGTTATGCGGTACGTGGGGGTACACGGTGGCGTGGTCCAGCAGCTTGCCGGTGGAATCGACCACGGCCACCTTACAGCCGGTGCGCAGGCCCGGGTCGAGGCCCAGGGTGGCGCGTGGGCCGGCTGGTGCGGCCAGCAGCAAGTCGTGCAGGTTGTGGGCGAATACGTTGATCGCCTCGGTTTCGGCGCCGTCACGCAACTCGCCGAGCAGATCGGTTTCCAGGTGGGTGTAGAGCTTGACCTTCCAGGTCCAGCGCACCACTTCACCCAGCCACTTATCCGCAGGACGATTCTGATTCTGGATGCCGAATTGTTGACCGATCATGCCTTCGCACGGGTGCATGGTGCCTGGCAGCTCGTCGCCGACTTTAAGTGCGGAGCTGAGAATGCCCTCGTTGCGACCCCGGAAAATCGCCAGCGCACGGTGGGACGGCATGCTTTTGAGCGGCTCGTCGTGTTCGAAGTAGTCGCGGAACTTGGCGCCTTCTTCCTCTTTGCCGGCAATGACGCGGGCGCTGAGGATGGCTTCCTGCTTAAGGTAGGTACGCAGCTTTTCCAACAGGCTGGCGTTCTCGGCGAAACGCTCCATGAGGATGTACTTGGCGCCTTCGAGGGCGGCTTTTACGTCGGCAACGCCTTTTTCGGCGTCGATGAAGCGCGCGGCTTCGGTGTCCGGGGTCAGCGACGGGTCGTTGAACAGGCCGTCGGCCAGCTCGCCCAGGCCGGCTTCGAGGGCGATCTGGCCTTTGGTGCGGCGCTTTTGTTTGTACGGCAGGTAGAGGTCTTCGAGGCGGGTCTTGGTGTCGGCGAGCTTGATGTCGCGCTCAAGCTGTGGGGTCAACTTGCCCTGTTCCTCGATGCTGGCGAGGATGCTGATACGCCGTTCGTCGAGTTCTCGCAGGTAGCGCAGGCGCTCTTCCAGGTGACGCAGTTGGGTGTCGTCGAGGCTGCCGGTCACTTCTTTACGGTAACGGGCGATGAAGGGCACCGTGGAGCCCTCATCCAGTAGAGCGACGGCCGCTTCGACCTGTTGTGGGCGTACACCGAGTTCCTCGGCGATGCGGCTGTTGATGCTGTCCATAAAACCACCTGAAATTCTTAAAAGCAGCTGGCAGGCCCGGAAAACAAGGCCCGGCAAGGCTGGTTGAGCGGCCCGACTGGCGCCGCTGCCTGGGTCAAGAGGCAGCCTATTGACCCTCGAAATCGAAAAAATCACGACAAGCGGGTGAAAAAAGCCCGGCAGTAAACGGTAACGATCTGACGTTGCCCTGCACGAAGGCGCCGCATTATAACCAGCGTTCTGCCCTTGGGGGGTACTGCACCGGCGGTTGTAGCGCGTGGGTTCGCTGGCGGTAGAGGAAAAATCTGCTAACAATGCACACGGTGCGTATAACGGCAGCTACGCCATAATGCGCGCCGAGATAAGAGGAGCATCCAATGAGCAGCACTGCACAAACTGCTGAAGGCGAGAAAATTCTCATCGTTGATGACGATCCGGGGCTGAGCAGCCTGCTGGAGCGTTTTTTCAACTCCAAGGGTTACCGCGCCCGCGCGGTGCCGAACACCGAGCAGATGGACCGCCTGCTGGGGCGTGAAGTATTCAACCTGGTCATACTCGACCTGATGCTGCCCGGCGAAGACGGCCTGACGGCCTGTAAACGCCTGCGCGGCGCGAACAACCAGATTCCTATCATCATGCTCACCGCCAAAGGCGATGAGCTGAGCCGCATCAAGGGCCTGGAACTGGGCGCTGATGACTACCTGGCCAAGCCGTTCAATCCGGATGAGCTGATGGCACGGGTCAAGGCCGTATTGCGTCGTCAGGCACCGCCCGTACCGGGCGCACCGGGCAGCGAAGACGAGAGCGTCACCTTTGGCGACTACGAACTGTCGTTGGCCACCCGTGAGCTCAAGCGTGGCGATGAAGTGCACATGCTGACCACCGGTGAATTCGCAGTGCTCAAGGCGTTGGTGATGAACGCGCGCCAGCCGCTGACCCGCGACAAGCTGATGAACCTGGCCCGTGGTCGGGAATGGGACGCCTTGGAGCGCTCCATCGACGTGCAGATCTCGCGCCTGCGCCGGATGATCGAACCAGACCCATCCAAGCCGCGGTATATCCAGACGGTGTGGGGCGTAGGTTATGTGTTTGTGCCGGATGGCACCGCTACCAAGTGACCGATGTTTTGCAGGAACGGGCATCCTGGCGTTTGACCCCATGAGGGTCGACGGGATGCCCGGCGTCTGCAATTCTGCGAGCGCTGCTCGTTCCTGCAAGGTGTCTAGCTGTCTTCTATGAAAACCCCGCTGTGGTTCCCTCAAAGTTTCTTTTCTCGCACCCTTTGGCTGGTGCTGATCGTCGTTCTGTTTTCCAAGGCACTGACGCTGGTTTATCTGTTGATGAACGAGGACGTGCTGGTGGATCGGCAATACAGCCACGGTGTCGCCCTGACGCTGCGGGCCTATTGGGCCGCCGACCCTGAGAACCGCGAAAAAATCGCCAAGGCCGCGACCCTGGTGCGTGTTGCCGGTGCCGGTGTACCGGAGGGCGAGCAACATTGGCCCTATAGCGAGATTTACCAACGCCAGATGCAGGCCGAGCTGGGTGAAGACACCGAGGTTCGGCTGCGCATGCATGTATCGCCCGCGCTTTGGGTACGTGCGCCGAGCCTGGGTGAAGACTGGCTAAAGGTGCCGCTGTACCCGCACCCGCTGCGGGGGCAGAAGATCTGGAACGTGCTGGGTTGGTTCCTGGCAATTGGCTTGCTTTCAACCGCGTCCGCGTGGATTTTTGTTCGCCAGCTCAACCAACCACTCAAGCGCCTGGTGTTTGCCGCCCGTCAACTGGGGCAGGGACGTAGCGTGCGCCTGCCGGTCAGTGATACGCCCAGTGAGATGACCGAAGTGTACGGCGCGTTCAACCAGATGGCGGAGGACGTCGAACAGGCCGGGCGCGAGCGCGAGTTGATGTTGGCGGGGGTGTCCCATGACTTGCGTACGCCGTTGACCCGACTACGACTTTCGCTGGAACTGATGGGCGACCACAACGACCTGACGGATGACATGGTTCGCGATATCGAAGACATGGATGCGATTCTCGACCAGTTCCTGGCGTTTATTCGCGATGGCCGCGATGAAGTGGTGGAGGAGGTCGACCTGACTGACTTGGTTCGGGAGGTGGTCGCGCCTTACAACCAGAATGGCGAGCAGGTGCGCATGCGCCTGGAACCGATCCAGCCATTTGCCTTGCGCCGGGTGTCGATGAAGCGACTCTTGAACAACCTGATCGGTAACGCTTTGCATCACGCAGGTTCCGATGTGGAAGTGGCTGCGTACGTCTCCGGCGACAGCGCAGCACCCTATGTGGTGTTGAGCGTGCTGGACCGAGGGGCCGGTATCGATCCGGATGAGCTGGAAGGAATCTTCAACCCGTTCACCCGTGGCGATCGTGCCCGGGGCGGCAAAGGCACAGGCCTGGGGCTGGCGATTGTGCGGCGGATTGCTTCGATGCATGGCGGCAATGTTGAGTTGCGCAACCGTGAAGGGGGTGGCCTGGAAGCGCGGGTGCGTTTGCCGCTGGGTCTGATGTTGCCCAGAGACGCGGTCTAGCAAACAACACAGTTCAAATGTGGGAGCGAGCAAGCCCGCTCCCACATTGGTTTCTCAGCGTGGCACAGACTGATTTATCAGCCCTTACCCTTGGTCCTAGTCATATTCGGCCCACCATTCTTCTCCAGGTGCTGAATGATGATCCCCGCCACATCCTTCCCGGTGGTGGTCTCAATCCCCTCCAGCCCCGGCGACGAATTCACCTCCATCACTAACGGCCCATGGTTGGAGCGCAAGATATCCACACCCGCCACGCTCAGCCCCATCACCTTGGCCGCCCGCAGCGCAGTCATGCGCTCTTCCGGGGTGATCTTGATCAGGCTGGCGCTGCCGCCACGGTGCAGGTTGGAGCGGAATTCACCCGGCTTGGCCTGACGCTTCATCGCGGCAATCACTTTGTCGCCCACCACGAAGCAACGGATATCCGCACCGCCGGCTTCTTTGATGTACTCCTGCACCATGATGTTCTGCTTGAGGCCCATGAACGCCTCGATCACCGATTCTGCCGCCGTTGCGGTTTCGCACAACACCACGCCGATGCCTTGGGTGCCTTCCAGCACCTTGATCACCAATGGCGCGCCGTTGACCATCTCGATCAAGTCGGGAATGTCGTCCGGGGAGTGGGCAAAGCCGGTGACTGGCAAGCCGATGCCACGGCGTGACAGCAGCTGCAGCGAACGCAGTTTGTCCCGCGAGCGCGCAATGGCGACGGATTCATTGAGGGGAAACACCCCCATCATTTCAAACTGGCGCAGCACCGCGCAGCCATAGAACGTCACCGAAGCACCGATACGCGGGATCACCGCATCGAAGCCTTCCAGCGGCTTGCCCCGGTAGTGGATCTGCGGCTTATGGCTGGCAATGTTCATATAGGCACGCAACGTGTCGATCACCACCATTTCGTGGCCACGTTCGGTGCCGGCCTCGACCAGGCGGCGGGTGGAATACAGACGCGGGTTTCGCGACAGCACAGCAATCTTCATGCAGCACCTGGGGCAGAAATAGTAGAGACCGGGAACACCGGCTTGTCTTGAACGTACTTGACGCCGGGATTGACTACCAACTGGCCGTCGATCAGCGCCTTGGAGCCGAGCAACAGTCGGTAACGCATGGCTTTGCGGCAGGCCAGGGTGAACTCCACCCGCCATACCCGATCACCCAACGCCAGGGTGGTGCTGATCACATAGCGCACCTGCGCATGGCCGTTGGAGCTCTTGATGGTTTTCATCGTCACCAGAGGCGCTTCGCAGCGGCGGTGACGCAGTTGCACCACGCTGCCCAGGTGCGCGGTAAAGCGCACCCATTTCTCACCGTCGCGTTCAAACGGCTCGATATCGGTGGCATGCAGGCTTGAGGTGCTTGCACCGGTGTCGATCTTCGCGCGCAGGCCTGCCACTCCCAAGTCGGGAAGTGCCACCCACTCACGCAGACCCACAACGGTCAAATGGTCAAATGTCTTCAATATGGGTAACCGGTCAATTCGCCCAGGCCTTTGGGGAAACCTCGGCAAGGGCTTTGAATGCGGGCTTGGCGAACCAAAATCCCTGCATCAGAAATATTCCACAGTCGGATAGAAAGTCACGCTCGCCAGCACTCTCGATGCCTTCGGCGATGACAGTAACCCCCAACTGCTCACAGATTGTGACAATCCCCTGGACGATCACCTGACGGACACGGTCTTGGTCGACATCGCGAATGAGCGCCATGTCGAGTTTGATCAGATCAGGTTGGAAATCGGCCAGCAGATTCAGCCCCGAATAGCCCGCGCCGAAATCGTCGATGGCGGTCTTGAAGCCGAATTGGCGGTATTCACGCAGAATATTCGTCAAATGGCGATAGTTATCTACGTGCTCGCTTTCCAGCGTCTCGAAAATAAGCTGATTGAGAGGGAAATTATGCGCGCGCGCCGCTTCCAGCGTGCTGCGTATACACAACTCCGGGCGATAGACGGCATTTGGCATGAAGTTGATGGAGAGGTGGGTTTGCATCCCCAGGGCCGCGGCCCCGGCGATTGCCTGGGTACGACAACGTTGGTCGAAGCGGTAACGGTTGCTCTCGTTGACTTGCTCCAGCACCGAGAGCGCCCCTTCGCCATTAACACCGCGTACCAGCGCTTCATTGGCAAAAATGGAGTGATCGCGAAGGTCTACGATTGGCTGGTAAGCAAAGGAAAAGTCGAAGCCCAAGGGTTCGCTTTCCTGGCAGCCCACGCAACGCAGGTTGGGCGAGGTGAGTGAGTTGGGGAAATCGGTCAAGGCGTATTCCTCGCGAAACAGGTTGCTACCTGGCGTATCTTAGGCGAGCGCCAGGGTTTATGCGTCGAAGGGTTTCAACACTACAGTTGCGACATTTTTCAGAGCGAGGAATTCAAGTGGCTCAAAAGCAGGAAGAGGAAGAAAAGGTCCGTTTGGACAAGTGGTTATGGGCGGCGCGTTTTTACAAAACCCGTGCCCTGGCCAAGGCCGCCATCGAGAGCGGCAAGGTGCACCATCGCGGCGAACGCTGCAAGCCGGGCAAAGAGCCGCGCGTCGGCGACGAATTCCAGATACGCACCGGGTTTGATGAAAAGACCATCGTCGTGCAGGCCCTGTCTATCGTGCGCCGTGGCGCGCCCGAAGCGCAGGCGTTATACGCCGAAACCGAAGCCAGTATCGCCAAGCGCGAAAATGCGGCGGCGATGCGCAAGGCTGGCGCCATGGGCTTGAGCACCGACGGCAAACCGAGCAAGAAGCAGCGCCGCGATTTGTTCAAGTTTCGCGGCAGTGGCAATGACGATTGATTACCCGGATCTTCCGCCCAATGGCGATCAAATGTGGGAGCGGCGTCATTAGGAAGTTGTGCGCATGACGCTTAAACGCCCGATGACTGGCAAAGTGCGCAACAACTTGAATATCGGCGCTGTCACCCGCAACAACCCCTGCGACACCTTCGCCGCAAACGGCGTGTAATAACCCCAGCCCAGCGCCAACAACGCCAGCAATACGCCACCGATGTAATCATCCTGCCCCCAATGCGCACCTGCCACCAGGCGCGGCATCATGAACAGCAGCGCCAGGCCCCAAATCACCAGCAGTTGGCCAATCCGCTTGGCGAACACCGTCATGAACATCCCCCAGACCAACAACACCGAAGCGTGATCCCCCGGGAAACTCTGGCTGGAGCGGTCCTTCAATTCCCAGGTCTTTTCCAGGCCTGGGAAATAGTCGCTCATCTGAATCGCACCGCTGATCACCATCGACGGGCTACTGTGTTGCCAACCCATCTGCGCAGCGAGCTTGGAAAACAGCATGCGGATGAACAACAACAGCAACAAAATACCGACAAAACCTAACGCCGCCTGGCGTACCTGCACGGCCTTGAATACCCAATCGCCGCGAATCAACAGCGTTAGCAGGATCACGCCGACCACTGCATCGAACGGTCGCAAACTGGCTACAGCCCACACATGCAGCCATGTCGCGTTGCTCGCCAGCGGGTCATTAAGTAGATGAAACAGCCACTCGTCGAAAACCACACACAGCATCTGGCCCGTGGGCCACAGCCAAAAACACAGCAGCCCGAGAGCGAGTAGATTGCAAAAGGCCCATCGCCCGAGGTTCCACTTGGCTTGGAACAAACCCGGATTGTTCATAAACTGTCCCCCAGTGCTTTACAAGACCGCACCAAATTGGTGCTAAAGCGTTTAATTTTATAAACCTTGTAATCAATTTGTCATCAATTCAGATACCCAGACCTATGACTGATCTACCGGATACCGACTTCACCCAACGCTTCATCTTCGATGAGACCGACGCCCGCGGCGAACTGGTCTCGCTGGAGCGCAGCTATGCCGAAGTCCTTGCCAAGCACCCCTATCCGGAGCCGGTCGCGCAACTGCTCGGTGAGCTGATGGCGGCGGCTGCGCTGCTGGTGGGCACCATGAAGTTCGACGGTTTGCTGATTTTGCAGGCGCGCTCCGAAGGCCCGATCCCGTTGCTGATGATCGAATGCTCCAGCGAGCGCGACATCCGTGGCCTGGCCCGCTACGACGCCGACCTGATCGCCCCGGACGCCACCCTGTCCGACCTGATGCCCAACGGTGTGCTGGCACTTACCGTCGACCCAACCGAAGGCCAGCGTTACCAGGGCATCGTCGACCTCGACGGCGAAACCCTGTCGGACTGCTTCACCAACTATTTCGTGATGTCCCAGCAAGTCGGCACCAAGTTCTGGCTGAACGCCGACGGCAAGCGTGCCCGTGGCTTGCTGCTGCAACAACTGCCGGCCGACCGCATCAAGGACGACGATGATCGTGCCGAAAGCTGGCGCAGCCTTACCGCTCTGGCCGGTACGCTGACAGCTGAAGAACTGCTGGGTCTGGGCAACGAAACCATCCTGCATCGCCTGTATCACGAAGAAGCCGTGCGACTGTTTGACGCACAGACCCTGCGCTTTCATTGCAGTTGCTCGCGCGAGCGTTCAGGCAACGCCCTGGTCAGCTTAGGCCTGGAAGACGCGCAAAACCTGGTGGTTGAGCACGGTGGCAACATCGAGATCGACTGCCAGTTCTGCAATGAGCGTTACCTGTTCGATGCCGCCGATGTAGTGCAATTGTTCGCCGGCGCAGGCATCGACACCCCTTCGGATACCCGCCACTAAAACGTTTAAGCACAGGTAAATCACCTGACAAACCCCGGATTAGCGCAGTTCTGACGGGAGGGCCCTACTCTTTTTGGGCTTTTCTGGCATAATCCGGCCCACTTTTTTCGCGGTAGTAGTGCGCAACTTTCTACTACAAAACGTTTGGAGCACTCGGCCATAGGCCGACGGGGAACCTCATGACGCAAGCCAATAACGCCGTATACACCGATCTGAGTGTTGACGATCTGGTCAAAGAAGCCCTGCAGCGCGGTGAAGGCGTGCTTGCCGATACTGGCGCGCTGGTCGTAGAAACCGGTCATCGTACCGGTCGTTCGCCAGTCGATCGTTTCATCGTTGAAGAGCCTACTACCCAGGACGCTATCGCCTGGGGCCCGATCAACCGCAAGTTCCCGGCCGACAAGTTCGATGCCCTGTGGGCTCGCGTCGAGGCCTTCAACAACGCGCAAGAGCATTTCGTTTCCCACGTTCACGTAGGTGCGGCCGAAGACCACTACCTCGCCGTGAAAATGACCACCCAGACTGCCTGGCAGAACCTGTTCGGTCGTTGCCTGTTCATCAACCCGGCCCAGTACAACCCGGCCGGCCGTGAAGAATGGCAAGTGCTCAACGTGGCCAACTTCGAGTGCGTGCCAGAGCGTGATGGCACCAACTCCGACGGTTGCGTGATCCTCAACTTCGCCCAGAAGAAAGTGCTGATCGCCGGCATGCGTTACGCCGGTGAAATGAAGAAAGCCATGTTCTCGGTGCAGAACTTCCTGCTGCCAGCTTCCGACGTACTGCCGATGCACTGTGCCGCCAACATTGGCGAAGCAGGCGACGTGACCCTGTTCTTCGGTCTGTCGGGCACCGGTAAAACCACCCTGTCCGCCGACGAAAGCCGTTACCTGATCGGTGACGACGAGCACGGCTGGGGCGAAGGCGTGGTCTTCAACATCGAAGGCGGTTGCTATGCCAAGTGCATCGACCTCTCCGAGAAGAACGAGCCGGTTATCTGGAAAGCCATCAAGCACGGCGCCGTGCTGGAAAACGTTGTGATCAACGACGCCAAGCACGCCGATTACACCGACGTCAGCCTGACCCAGAACAGCCGCGCAGCCTACCCGCTGGAGCACGTTGCCAAGCGTTCCGAACAGAACCTGGGCGGCGAGCCAAACGCAGTGATCTTCCTGACCTGCGACCTGACCGGCGTACTGCCGCCCGTGTCGATCCTCAGCGAAGAACAAGCGGCCTACCACTTCCTGTCCGGCTACACCGCACTGGTGGGCTCGACCGAAATGGGCTCCGGTGGCGGCATCAAGTCGACCTTCTCCACCTGCTTCGGCGCACCGTTCTTCCCGCGTCCGGCTGGCGAATACGCTGAGCTGCTGATCAAGCGTATCCGCGGCTTCGGCTCCAAGGTCTACCTGGTCAACACCGGTTGGACCGGCGGTGGCTACGGCGTCGGCAACCGCTTCAACATCCCGACCACTCGCGGCGTAATCGCAGCGATCCAGAGCGGCGCGTTGATCGGTGCGCAAACCGAACACCTCGACACTATCAACCTCGACGTGCCACTGGCCGTACCGGGCGTTGAGACCGGCCTGTTGAACCCACGTAACACCTGGGCTGACAAGGCTGCCTACGATGAAGCAGCGAAGGCGCTGGCTGGCTTGTTCATCGAGAACTTCAAGAAGTTTGAAGTGAGCGATGCGATCAAGGCTGCGGGTCCTAAGTTGTAAGATTCGTTGGTTGTGAAAAAGCCGCCTCTTGTGAGGCGGCTTTTTATTTGATTTCAGAGCGTTTTTGGCTGTTGTGTAACATAAAAAATGAAAAGCATTACTGGAGGGGTCGCAATCATAATTAGACACGTGGTTTGAAAGCTGTAGTAAGCAAGCTCGATTTTGATTTTTGTGGTGGCGGGGACTTTAAAGTCTTTGTGTTCCGTTCTGAATAGGTCGTAATCGATCACGTCATGATTTTCGGGAGATCGTTCGATTATACGGGCATATTCCTCTATTAATTCCTCTGCTTTGTCATCATTAGCTAACTGAGTCTGTAGCGCGACTTTGTCATATAGTGCGGTTAGATCCCTAGCGCATACATGGTGTCGCTCTGCTTTTTGCTCAGTACTTAACGAGCCCTCATGTAAACTGAATACTAGAATTAATAGTGAGCCTATAATCGAAGAAAAATTTAATGTGGGGTTGGTGTGCGTCTCAGTTAAAGAGAAGATTCCAATGGCTAAAATGTATATGGAAAATGCAGATACGAGGTAGCTGCCCCATACCTTTCTCGCCTGTAGTCTCCTGCTCGCGTTAAATCTGGCGCCTTTTGTTTTCCATATTTTTGTTTTAAGTTCATCCAATAAGCTTGTCAAAGAGAAGCCCCCTTAAAGTTAACTGATTAATTTCCCCGGGCTAGCCCGAAGCCTTACAGGCCCACTGTTACGCAAGCATAGTAACCAATACCCAGGATCTCTCCTGAATCTACGGCACAGCAACGTACCATAAAGGGGGCTAATACATAGTGCCGATATCTCTTTCAAGTTGCAATAGTTGATTTGATTTTAGTTTTTCAAATAGCGCGTCAATGTGTTCTGGCGCATAAGCGGTGGATGCGTTCGGATCTAAGTATCCAAAGCGCCTCAGGGCAGTTATTTTTTCCTGCGTTGTTTTGTAAATGTCATAGTTATGTATGTAACCACCCTCAGGGCTGTGCTTGGCTTCATGGTAAGCCCTTGAAAGGCGCTTAACGCGAGAAATTTCAGAGGGGGTCAGGTATGCCTTTTTCAGTTCGCGTTTTACTATGGCGTCTAAGTCATACAAGATTTTCAGATCTGTGATTTCAATAAAATAAAAAATCCAGCCAAATCGTTTTTTATCACTTATTGCGCCGGTTATTCTTTCGTTTAAATGTTCGATTAGGATGTTTTTTCGTGTTTCAACTGTTAGCCAGGTTGTGCCGATTGATTTGTCTTGCCCTTTTTTGTAGCGGGTAATGGGTGCAATTAGCGAGGCGGTGAATTTATCTCTTGAGGAGTCTCTGACCGATACCTTATTGTTTCCGATAAAATTGTACCCTAAATATTCAAGGCCTTGGCTTATTCGGCCCTCCTCGGTTTTTTCATTCGTCTCGAGTCGTATTTTACCTAGTAATAATTTGATCTGGCTTGTGATTTTTGAAGTTTCAGTTGGTGAGATGATCAATATGTCATCTACGTATCTTCTGTAGTTGTCGGATTGAAATTTTTTATCAATTTTATGTAAGTAGATATCAGACAGGATGTTGGAGATTGGAAGGCCTTGAGGGACGCCCAAAGAATTCTCCATTGCGTAAAACTTTCTTTTTGTGTTGGCGCTAACTGTAATATTTTTGATCGCTTTCGATATTATCCATAGCGTCTTTTTATCTAAGGTTCTGCCTAGAATTTTTAATAAAATATCGTGGTTTATATGGTCGTAAAAGCTTCTGATGTCAATTTTGCAAAAAAATAAATCATCTTTGCTGTTCTTTAGTGTTTCTTTTATTTCTCTAATTATTTCATTGGGGAGCTTCTTGCTTACCGCTTCAGGGAAGTATGACTGCAGGCATCTGTTGGCTGAGGATAATAAGGTTTTATCGCGAATTGTCGGTTTAGATATGATTCTAGGTAATTTGTTTTTTCCCTTGCTTTTAACTTCTTCAAGATATGGGGAGAATTGAAATTTGTAGAGTTTGATTTTTTTGCTGCAAGTCTCAGTTTCGGACCTGATAGAGGCCTCAAATGCGACTGCACTAGTTCCGTCAATACCGATACTCGGTTTAGATTTTATTTTATCAATGAAGGTCTTTCTAAGCGCTTCCGGACTGAAGTATTCCTGGAAGGCTTTTCTTTTTTCCTGAGCCATGGCTGTCCCTTGCTGGCATAATTTTTATCTTCAGGTGGTATTTTGCCATCATTGGGGATTTTTCGCGTACGCTTTATTTCTCTAGGAGACTGTTTGTAGGCCACTCATTGAATTTTTTACAAGTTCAATATGGCCGCTCCAACGAGAATCAGCACAATCCCCAGCACTTGCACCGTCGACAACCGCTCCTTGAAAAACACCAACCCCAGAATCGCCGCGATCCCGCCTGATAACGTACTGATCACCGTCACTACCGAGACCGAGCCGGCCATCGCCCCCGATGAAAACGCCGAGAACCCACCCAGGTTCATCAAGCTCGCCCCGGTCAACGTCGTGCAGTTTTTCAACGGTGGGATTTTCAGGCCGTCCTTGATTTTCAGCACCATCCCCACCAGTACGCACAGGCCCACCAGGTAACTCAGCCACAACATCGTGATCGGCCCCAGCGCCGGTAATGTGTAGCGCCCTTGCAGCCAGAAACTGGTGCCGTACAGCAGCGCCGCTAGCATGGCGTAGGCGATGGACAGGTGTGTGTTGTGGTGAGGCGTGTTGTTGTCCTTGTGGATGCTCGAAAGGACCACGCCGATGACGCAGAGGACGATGCAGCCGAGTTGAACGAGGCTGATGTGTTCACCGCTGGCCCAAGACAGCAGCGTGGTGACTACACCGTAAGAGGTCACCAGCGGTGCGACGATGGCGGCCTTACCCAAGGCGAAGGCCTTGTACAACGCGAGGGCGCCGGAGACGGTGAGCAGGGCGGCGGTGATACCCAAGAGCCAGACGCTCAGCGGGGCGTCGAGGGATTTGAACAGGAAGGCGGGAAAGATGACCAGCAGCAGGGTCATGATCAGGAAGCCGAGGGCTTGACCGAAGTACACGGCTCTCTTTACGCCGACGGCTCGGGCGTTGAGGCCGACGAGAAAGTCCGTGCCGCCCCAGAGCAGGGCAGCCAGCAGGCCCATTATTACGTCCATGTAAGGTCCTTGGTGTTTTGTGCACTGCTCGTCAGGTTAACGCAAATCCACTGTGGGAGCGGGCTTGCCCGCGATGGCGGCGTGTCAGACAGGGAGGCATTTGCTGGAAGGGCCTCATCGCGGGCAAGCCCGCTCCCACAGTGGATCTGTGTATGACTGTGGACTAGCTGAGGTTTTCCAGGGTTTGCGTGTCCCAGCTATGGGTCTTGATCGCCAGGTAAAGCATTCCAATGGTCAGCGGGACTTTTTCGCCACGGCCCTTGGCGCGGTGTTTAAGAAATACATCGAACACCGGTGGGTTGAAGTAACGGTATGAGTCGTAGTCGCCCAAGTCGAAATCGAATGCCTGTTCCACGGCTTCCATCAACTGCTTGGCCTCGGCGCCGTCGCAGCCGAAGTCGAAATTGATCGCGGTTTGTAGGCGGATGGTCTTGTGTCTGGGCAGGCCGATTTCTTCGTGGATGAGTTGCAGCAGTTGCTGCATCTCGAGGTCGTCGGGCAGGTCGGGGGCCAGGTTCATGTTGGGGGCACGCAGGAGTGGGTGAGGGGGGCGGTTGCGTAGCAGGCGGTATTTGTTTCGGGTGATGAAGAGTGCCAAGCCTATCAAGATTAGGGCCAGAGGTAAGAGTTGAATGCTGAGGATGATGGCGACGTAAGGTAGCCAGAACAATAGGACCGACCCCGTTGCGATGAAGGTGACGGCAAAGCGTTTTCTGAGGGTGGGGTCTGTGATTTGGTAATGCAGCAGCAGGTAAAAGCCGAGAAAAGTGGCTGTTTGCAGGTAGATATTCATTAGCTCTGATACCCGAATGCTTCGAGCGCCTGGGAGTCCCAGTGTTTGGCTTTGATGGCTTGATAGAGCATGTTGATGGTCAACGGGACTTTTCCTGCGTTGCCCTTCTCCACATATTTCAAGTGAGCATTCAATCCCCGGCCTTTGAAATACCGACGGTGCTTGTAGTCACCCATATTGATGTCGAAATCTTGCGTTAACGCAGCTATCAAATGTTTGGCTTCCACAAGGGTGCCGCTCAGGTCATGGTTTATAGACGTGTGAAGGTAGATGGGTTGGTACTTGGGCAAGCCAATGCCTTCATGCAGAAGTTGGAGCAGGTGCAGCATGAGCGGGTCGTCAGGGAAGTTAGGTGCAAGGTTCAGGGTCGGAGCGATCAACAGGGGGTGGGTGGTTCGTGTTCGGCGATAGTGATTTTGACTGGTTAACAACATGATTCCAGTCACAAAGGCGATGACAGGCAGGCTCTGGATCTGTGCGTCTCTTATCCAAGAAGTGGCGCTGAACAGAAGAGTCGGGCCGGCTATGATAAGAAGCAGCCCAAGCCCCTTTCTGAGTGCGGGACGTTTGATCGTTTTTTCGAGTAGCGCGGCAAGAGCGAAGATCAGAAACAGACTGATCCAGTAAATGTATTCGGTCATCCTATCAGCCTCCCTGGAACTGTCGGACCATGGCTGACAGTGATCTCTGAGGGCCTATCCCTCCGTCGACCTGAGCATCGAGTCCGATAAAGACATCACCAGCGTGGTAGTTACGAATGAGGCCGTTGATTGTCAGGCCTACTGCTGCTCCCGCAGCGAGCCCAGCTGCAGGCGATGCCAGACTAAGCGGCGCTGTGACAGCGCCGCTGATTAGTCCAGCAACGATTTCCCCGCGGATGTTAAGTAGGTCTGCTTGTTGTCGGGTCAGCGGCTTGGAGATCGCTATAGTCATCTTGCAAGGTAAATCACGAGCAAGCATCTTCCGGTAGAGATCAACGAGCCGCAGGCGTACATCGTTTGCAGATATGCCCGCTTCTAACAGACAAAGGTTTGCCAATGTGTGTTGATTGGCAGGTAGGACGATCAGACGAAGCACTGTGAAAGTGACGCCGTAATGGCCGATATATTGAGTCCTTTCGATATTCATGCTTTTTGCAGGGCTGTTGAAAGGGCGCTAGTTTCGGTCAGATGAAGGTGAATTTTGTAGAGGGCCGGGAGGGCTTTTTTTGCACTTTCGGAAGGGGATTGCACGAGCTTTGGCGGTTTCTTACAGAGGGTTCCGGTTTTTGGACTGGCGAGCGCTTTCTGGGTGAAATCGGAAACTCCTGACAGCTGGGCGCGCCCGCGATAGCAGTAAGTCAGTTATAGATGTATAGCCTGATCTACCGCTATCGGGAGCAAGCCCCCTCCCACAGGTTTAACTGTTTGGCTGGGCCGTTTGTGTTGGTTTCTTGGCGGCCGGTTGCAGTTGTACGTGCTGTGCCGCTTCCAGCAAATCACAGCCGTCCTGGACGAGTAAGTACAGGGCGTTAGTGATGTGAGAAATGTCTTTGAGGTCGGCGTGTTCGAAGGTCAGGCAGGAAAAGGTTTCCAGTAAGTCGGTAGCTGCGCGGATGCGTTGATGGGCGGCGGACTGGATGTCTTCGGCTGTGGCTTGAGTGTAGATGAGAAGCGGGTGCGTGTCTGTGAAGTTAGTTCGCAGCTGACGATAGCGGTCCATCGTTTCAGGTATTTGCATTTGAAGATACTCGGTTTGCTGTTAGGTAACCGACATCACCGTGGCCAAACGGTGGGTGGCGGACTGTGCGCGGGTTGGCCAGCCGGAAACAGCACTCCGACACGTCCGAAGACGTCCCCCACACAGCCGCCATAGCACTGCGGTACGAGACGATAGACGTTCGGAGAGCAAGTAATGGCACTTATGCGTGCTGTTTTTCGGGTGACCAAACCCGGTCGCTGATTTGGCAGCGACGGAGCGAACCTTAGAATCGAGTTGGTTTTCGGGCAATAAACAGATGGTTTAGCCAAAGGCTATTGGATTACGCGCTGACAGGCCTACTGATACACCGCTCAAAAATCGCCTCCAACCCCCGATAATCACACGCCACCGCATCAATATTCGCCGGTACCCACGCCGCATGCTTCACCAGCCACCAGTTCACCGAATACCCCGCATTCACGATGATCTGCTCGAACAGAATCCGTTGCGCCCGGCCATTGCCCTCGCGGAAGGGGTGGATAACGTTGAGGTCACCATAAGCTTCGGCAATCTGCGTCACCAGTTCGGCCTGAGTCGAGCCCACGTGCCAGTTGGCCAGCTCCATATGCCGGATGATTTTCGCCGCTTCCGGGGGGATACGTTCCGGGGTGCAGAAGAGTGTGTCGCCTTTCTGGATGTTGACGCTGCGCAGCTCACCCGCCCAGTCGTAGATGTCGCTGAACAGGGTGCGGTGGATATATTGCAGGCGTTCGAGGTCGTAAGGTGGCGGGAAAAGGGGGAGATTGCCTACGGCAATTTCGGACAATTCTCGCTCAGCTTGGTGCAGGAGGGTTTCGTCGTGCAAATCGAGGCGGTTGCGCAGCACGCTGCTACCGGGATAGCAGTACGGGTCCTGGCCCACTCCGTATTTGTCGAGCATCAGCGTGGGGTGTTGCGGTACTTGGCAAGAACGGCTTCGCGGGTCGGCAGGGGTTTGTCGACATCGGCCGGCTGGGTGTCAAACCCTTCCAGGCGCAGGCTGGCCAGGTAATTGGAACGGCGGATCTTGTGGTAGTGATCCTGTTTTTGCTCAAACGTCGGTTCGCTCATCGCAGTACTCCCGGGTAGCAAGGCTTGATTGTAGCGCAATGCTTCAATGGGTTGGCGGGATAAAAACCACGTCACATTTTGTACAAAAAAACCGCCAAGGCCCTGAATTCAGCGTATGTTGCAGCGCAAAATCTTGTAGGGCGATTCTGCCCACTACTTAAAGGGAGTTAAGCATGGGTTTGCTGCGTGTCGCCTCGGCGATGTCATTGTGTGCGGTAGCGTTTTCAGTTCAGGCCGAGCAATTACCGATTGAAGTGCTCAGCGCAGTGGTCAAGGACCAGAAAATCGCCGATGCCGAAGTGCTGCTGCAACGTAACGGTGCGCAAAACGTGGTGGGTCGTACCAACGCCCAGGGCCAGGTCACCCTTACTAGCGACGCCGCCGACGATGGCAGCAACCTGCTGATCATCAAGAAGCCTGGCTATTCCAACCTAGTAGTGAAGTGCCCGTGCAAGGGCATGACCTACGCCATTAGCCCGGTCATGGAAAACCTCGACGGCCTGCGTGTAGTGCTGACCTGGGGTAAAACCCCGGAAGACCTCGACTCCCACATGATCTTCCCGGGCAACAACATCTACTTCGAAAACAAGAACGGCACCGACGCCGAACTGGATGTGGATGACACCGACAGCTACGGCCCGGAAACCATCACCCTGCAGAAAAAACACTACGGCGAAAGCTACGTGTACGCCGTGCATGACTACAGCAACGGCGGCAATCCAAGCTCGCGCCAGCTGTCCAATAGCGAAGCCAAGGTGTTCGTTTACATTGGGCAATCCCTGGTACGTACCTATTACGTGCCGCAGAACCGCAGCGGCAACCTGTGGACCGTGTTCCGCATGACTGGCAGCGGCGACTTCCAGGACATCAACACCTTCAGCGGTGTGCGCGTGGATGCCAAGGACGTGCTCAACGAGGTCAAGCCATTGCTGGATGACAGCGTTGCTGTGACCGCTGTAGTTGTCAGCTCTTCCGCACAGACCGATGCGAAACGTCTGAACATACAAGGCGAAGCGGCCTACCAAGCGGGTAACCTGAACCAGGCAATCTACCTGTTCCGCCAGGCCATCGACCTGGACAATGGCTTCGGCAAGGCCTACGGCAACCTGGGCCTGGCGTATCAGAAGGCCGGCAACACCGCCGAGTCGATCTGGGCCAACCGCAAGGCGATTGCCCTGGCGACGGGTGCGAATGCGGCGACCGTGCGTGCGGGTGCTTACTACAACATCGCGCGTATCTACGAAGCGGCGGGCCAATTCGAGGATGCATTGCGTCACTACCAGTTGGCTAAAGAGCAGAAGGCCAATCCGGTGTATGACACGGCGATTGAGCGTGTAAAAAACCGCTGATTTAGCGGTAACACAGATCTAAAACTGTGTGAGCTTGTGTGGGAGCGGGCTTGCTCGCGAAAGCGGTGGGTCAGTCAACTCAATTGGGACTGACCCACCGTCTTCGCGAGCAAGCCCGCTCCCACATTTGGATTTTCGTTTTCCTGCGAGTTCTCTGGGAACGTCCCACTTCGGCCCTAGGCCACCCCCACCCTGTGTATCATCCTGTCTCTTTTTTCCATGCGACCTTTCTCGATTCGCCGAGATTCCCGGGCTATGTTTTTGAGCCAACTCAGCGGTCAATGGAGTGACAGCCCATGCACGACACCCTCCAGCAGGTCTTTGGTTACCCCCAGTTTCGTTTGGGCCAGCAAGAAACGATCAGCGCCGTGCTGGCCGGGCGTTCAGCCGCCGCGATTTTCCCTACGGGCTCCGGCAAGTCCTTGTGCTACCAGCTGTCGGCGGTATTGCTGCCGCACCTGACGCTGGTGGTGTCGCCGCTGTTGGCGTTGATGCAGGACCAGTTGGGCTTCCTGCAGCGCCACGGCATTTCGGCGGGCAGTATCGACTCGGCCCAGAGCCGCGAGGTGGCCAATGACGTGATGGCCCGCGCGCGTTCCGGCGAGCTGAAAATTCTGATGATTTCCGTGGAGCGCCTGAAGAACGAGCGCTTCCGTAATTTCCTGCAAAGCGTGCAGATCTCATTGCTGGTGGTGGACGAGGCGCACTGTATTTCCGAATGGGGCCACAACTTCCGCCCGGACTATTTGAAGCTGCCGGACTACCAGCGCCAGTTCAATATCCCACAAGCACTGCTGCTGACGGCTACAGCAACGCCCAAGGTGATTGCCGACATGCAGGCCAAGTTCGCCATTGCGCCGGGCGATGTGGTCACCACAGGCTTCTACAGGCCCAATCTCAACCTGTTGGTTGAGCCGGTAGGCGGCGCGGAGAAACGTCGCAGGCTGGTCCAGTGGATGAGCGAGCGTGCCAACCAGCCGAGCATCGTCTACGTCACCCTGCAAAAAACCGCTGAACAGATTGCCGAGCACCTGAACCGCAACGGCATCCAGGCCGAGGCCTACCACGCCGGTTTACCGCACGATAAACGCGAAGGTATCCAGCAGCGCTTCATGGGCGGGCGCTCCAATTGCATCGTCGCCACCATCGCGTTTGGCATGGGCATCGACAAGAGTGATATCCGCAACGTGGTGCACTTTGACCTGCCCAAATCCATCGAGAACTACAGCCAGGAAATCGGCCGTGCGGGGCGCGATGGGCAGCCGTCCGACTGTCTGGTGCTGGCCAATCGCGACAGCCTCAACGTGTTGGAAAACTTTGTGTACGGCGATACGCCGGAGCAGGATGGCATCCGCCGTGTGCTGGATGAGTTGCTGGCGGCGCGAGGCGATGGGCAGTGGGAGTTTTTGCTGCGGTCGTTATCGGATGACAGCAACATCCGCGAGTTGCCGCTCAAGACGTTGTTGGTGCAGCTTGAACTCAAAGGCGTGATCGCGCCTCGTTATGCGTTTTACGCGGAATACCGTTTTAAATACCTAATCGAGCCTGAGGCTTTGCTGGTCCGGTTTTCCGGCGAACGGCAGCAGTTTGTCGCAGCGATTATCCAAGTGTGCAAGCGGGCCAGAACCTGGGCAACGGTGGATTTTGATGCGCTGTATCAACAGCACAATGCCGAGCGAGGGCGCGTGGTGAAGGCGCTGGATTACTTCCAGGAGCAAGGCCTGATCGAGTTGGAGAGCAAGCAAATGACTGAGGTCTATAGCGTGCTTAACACCGAATTTGATCCACAGGCGCTGAGCACCGAGTTATACACAGGCTTCAAGCAGCATGAGATCGGCGAGGTGGCGCGCATTCACGCCATGCTCGATCTGTTCGCCACCGACCGCTGTCTGGGGCAACGCCTGGCGCAGTATTTTGGTGATGAAAACGCACCACAGCGTTGCGGGCATTGCTCGGTCTGTCACGGGCACGTTGCGCACTTGCCAGCCCCGCCCGCCTTGCCGCCGCTTGTGGATAAAAACTTCATGGGGCTGTGCGGTGATTTTATCCACAGGCATCATGAGCACACCGGCAACCTGCCCGGAGCCGAACGCCTGACGCGGTTTCTCGGCGGTATCAGCGTGCCGCTGTTCACCAAGCTGAAGGCGCGGGGCATTCCAGGCTTTGCTGCGCTGGAAGACTACCCCTACGCCGAGGTACGCGACTGGGCCCAGGCCCATTTGAATGACCTGTAAACCCACCTTCACGAGATGCGCCCATGCCTGATTCAGTGCCACAACGTGCCGATTACCCTCACTTCCAGCCGATCATCACGCGCTGGCACGACAATGATGTGTATGGCCATGTGAACAACGTGACCTACTACAGCTTTTTCGACACGGCGGTGAATACCTACCTGATCGAACAAGGTGGGCTGGATATTCATGGCGGTGAAGTGGTGGGGTTTGTGGTGAGTTCAGCGTGCGACTATTTTGCGTCGATTGCCTTTCCCGAGCGCATTGATATCGGCCTGCGGGTGGGCAAGTTGGGTAACAGCTCAGTGCAGTATGAGTTGGCGGTGTTCAAGGCCGGCGAGGAAGAGGCCTGTGCCGCAGGAAGGTTTGTGCATGTGTTTGTGGATCGGGGATCGAACCAGCCGGTGCCGATTGCGGGGGTGTTGCGCGAGGCGTTGCAGCGGCTAGTGGTGTGACACTGATCAGTCGAACACTGAAGAGCGAAATGTGGGAGCGGGCTTGCTCGCGAATGCGGCAGTACAGTCACTAATGTGTCGACTGACACTGCGCGTTCGCGAGCAAGCCCGCTCCCACACAAGTCCATTCCACATTGAATGTGTGTCGGGCTTTAGATCCTACCGATGACGGTAGTGATGCTTGTTCTTGCGATGCCCATAAGCATGCCCACGGCCACGGTGGTCATCACGATCATAACGACGGCTATCGCGGGAGCGACGATCATCGTCATCGCTCTTGTTGCCCATGTAGTTGCCCAGCGCACCACCCGCGCCACCGCCGGCGGCTGCGCCGATCAGGCTGCCGGTGCTGCCGCCGACACTGCGGCCGACCACGTTGCCGCCCGCTGCGCCCAAGGCGCCACCAATGGCCGCTTCGCCACGGCTGCGTTTGTCGGCGCCGACCGCACTACCACCCGCGCCGCCCAAGGCTGCGCCAATGGTCGAGCCGGTGTTGCCGCCGAGCTGCTGGCCAACAACCGAACCCAAAACCCCGCCCAATGCGCCGCCTACACCGGCTTCGGTGGTGCCACCGGCCATGGCTGCGCCACTGACCAGGCCAAGGGACAACAAGAGAATCGAGGAGAACTTCATTCGTGAAACCTCAAGGGGATGACGGCGCGATCCTGAGGTTGTAACGAGATTGTGGCAATAGAAATCCGACCAGTAACACGAGTTGTACACAATTCTATAAGTTACTGTTTTTACTCGGGAACTTAAGTCAATTTGGTGGGTCTTTAGCTACTTCGGAACGGCCGCTTTTATGCAAAAGCGGCCTTTTTTGTGCCTGTAGGTTTAGGCCGACCGGGCCATGATCAGCCCATTGTCGCTCGCTGCTTCCAAGCGGATTGCCACGAATTTCGACGTTGGCGTGTGGCTGCCATCCCCGGTGCTTTCCAGTGGCACCAGTGGGTTCACTTCCGGGTAGTAAGCCGCAGCCTGCCCCGCTGGAATATCAAATGCCAGCAAGGTAAAACCCTTCACCCGGCGTTCACGCCCGTCTTCCCACAGCGAAACGATGTCGGCCTTTTGCCCCGGCTTGAAGCCCAGGCGGATGATGTCGGCTTCGTTGACGAACAACACATCGCGCTGACCCTTGACCCCGCGGTAGCGGTCGTCCAGGCCATAAATGGTGGTGTTGTACTGATCGTGGGAGCGCATCGACTGCATGATCAAGTCCGGCACGCGGCCGGTGGCGTGGGTGCGTTCGTGGATCAGGTCTTTGGGCAGAATGTTCGGGCGGAAGTTGGCACGGCCCGATGGGGTGTTCCAGCGGCGTGCACCGGCCGAGTTACCCAGATAGAAGCCGCCTGGGTTCTTGATCTTCTCGTTGAAGTCCTTGAAGCCTGGGATGGTGTCGGCGATCAGGTCGCGGATACGCCCGTAGTCGGCCACCAACCAGTTCCAGTCCACTGGTTTGCTTCCCAATGTCGCGGCAGCGATGCCGGCCAGGATCGCAGGCTCGGACTTCATCAACTTCGACAGCGGCTGCAATTGGCCATTGGAGCCGTGGACCATGCTGAACGAGTCTTCCACCGTCACCGCTTGCGGGCCGTCGGCCTGGATGTCGATATCGGTACGGCCCAGGCACGGCAGGATCAGCGCATCTTTGCCGTGCATCAGGTGGCTGCGGTTGAGCTTGGTGCTGATTTGTACCGTCAGGTCGCAGTTGCGCAAAGCTTCGAAGGTGCGCGGGCTGTCTGGCGTGGCTTGGGCGAAGTTGCCGCCCAGGCCGATAAACACCTTGGAGCGGCCTTCGAGCATGGCGTGGATCGCTTCGACCACGTTATGCCCGTTCTCACGTGGCACCTGGAACTGGAAGCGACGCTCCAGGGAGTCGAGGAACGCCACTGGCGGGCGCTCGTTGATGCCCATGGTGCGGTCGCCCTGCACGTTGCTGTGGCCGCGCACCGGGCACAGGCCGGCGCCTGGACGGCCGATATTGCCGCGCAGCAACATCAGGTTGGCAATTTCCTGGATGGTCGGCACCGAGTGACGATGCTGGGTGATGCCCATCGCCCAGCACATGATCACGTTCTTGCCTTTAGCGTACATGCGCGCCGCTTGTTCGATCTCCACCAGGGTCAGACCGGACTGTTCGACGATCTCATCCCAGGAGGTGTCGTCGATCTTGCCCAGGTAATCCAGCACGTTGGCGGTGTGTTCGTTGAGGAAGTCGTGGTCGAACACGGCCTCCTTGCCTTCGGCCTGTGCCTGGCGCTCCCACAACAGCAGGAACTTGGCCATGCCGCGCAGGATGGCCATGTCGCCCCCCAGCGCCGGGCGGAAGTAGGCGGTGTTGGTCGGCTTGTCGCCGTTGGTGAGCATTTCCAGCGGGTGTTGCGGGTGCTGGAAGCGTTCCAGGCCGCGCTCTTTGAGCGGGTTGATGCACACCACTTGTGCGCCACGGGTGACCGCTTCACGTAGCGGTTCGAGCATGCGCGGGTGGTTGGTGCCGGGGTTCTGGCCCCACACGAAAATTGCATCGGCATGTTCGAAGTCATCAAAGGTCACGGTGCCTTTGCCGACGCCCACGCTTTGTGCCAAGGCTACGCCGCTGGCTTCGTGGCACATGTTCGAGCAGTCCGGGAAGTTGTTGGTGCCGTAGGCGCGGACGAACAGCTGGTACAAGTACGCCGCTTCATTGCTGGCGCGGCCCGAGGTGTAGAACTCGGCCATGTCCGGGTTGGGCAGGGCGTTGAGGTGCTTGCCCACCAGGTCGAACGCGGCGTCCCAGCTGATGGGCAGGTAATGGTCGGTTTCGGCGTCGTAGCGCATGGGCTCGGTCAGGCGGCCCTGGTATTCCAGCCAATAGTCGCTCTGCGCAAGCAACGCGGTAACGCTGTGTTTGGCGAAGAACGCGGCGTCTACGCGGCGTTTGGTGGCTTCCCAGTTAACCGCCTTGGCACCGTTTTCGCAGAACTTGACCATGCCGCTTTCCGGCGAGTCGCCCCAAGCGCAGCCCGGGCAGTCAAAGCCGCCATTCTGGTTGGTCTTGAGCATCATGCGCAGGTTTTTCAGCGCGTTGTCGCTGGTCAGCCAGGCCTGCGCCACGCTGATCAGCGCGCCCCAGCCGCCGGCGGCGCCTTTGTAGGGCTTGTAGCGCGGGGTTGGGGTTTGATCGGCTTGATTATGGTTGCTCACGGCTGGTTCTCCATCGCGGGGCTGTAGACCCGCGGCGCACTTTTCTGCGGCAGGTGGATGAGATTGAGGTTATGCCGGCGGGCCCATTGCAAGGCCAGGCCGGTGGGCGACGACAGGCTGACCAGGGTCTGGATGCCCGCGCGCAACACTTTCTGGATCAGCTCCAGGCTGCACCGGCTGGTGACAATCGCCAGGCCGCCTTTGGTCGGAATCTTTTGGCGGATCAAGGCGCCGATCAATTTATCCAGGGCGTTATGCCGGCCGATGTCTTCGCGGCCCATCAACAATTCGCCTTGGTTGTTCATAAACACCGCCGCATGTACCGCGCCGCTGTGCTGGCCCAAAGGCTGAAACGCACTGATGCGCTGGCGCAGGCCGTCCAGCCACTCGGCGGGCGGCAATGGCGCGCCGGGCAGTACTTGCAGGTCGGGCAGGGCTTGCTCCACCGCTTCTACGCCACACAGGCCACAGCCGCTGGTGCCGGCCAACTGGCGGCGCTGCTGCTTGAGGTTCCAAAAGGCCCGGCTGGAAATCTGTACCTGAGCGTATTGGGCTGAACCCGAGCCGCTGAGTTTTAGGTCATAAATGTCGCTAACGTCGGCGATAATCCCGCTGCCAATGCTAAAGCCGACAATGAAATCTTCCAGGTCGGTGGGCGTCACCAGCATCACGGCCTGGCTGATATCGTTATAGGCAATCGCCAACGCCACTTCTTCGGCCAACGCAGTGCTGGCGACTTCCGTGTGTTCAAGATTGCAAAACTGGTAGCTCTGGCTGGCGGCGGGCGCGGGCGTTTCGAGGGCGGGCGCCGCGCAGACTGGGCGCTTGGCGTTCATGGGGCTGTACCACCGGCGGATTGATCAATGTTTAGACTAGGCGCGACAAAGGGTCGCGTCTAATCGTCAGTACTGATCTATCGATAGATGGCGTCGATCAAGGGTCCTGCAGCGATTTTTGGAACAGCGCGAAACAGGCCTCTGCCAACGCTGATCGGGGTGCGCTACGGCGCATGATCAACCCCAGGCGCGCCAGCGTGTGCGCTTCTTCTATGGGTTGCAGGCGCAGGTGTTCGGTGAGGGCATCGAGGCCGCCGTCCAGGGGCATAACCGCGCAGCACAGGCCGCCGTGCACGGCTTGTAACAATTGATGCACCGCATCGGTTTGCAGCAACGGTTGCGGGTTGAGCCCACGGCTATGGAAGTTATGGTCGATGGACTGGCGAAAGTGCATGCCGCTGGTGAGCATGCCCAGGGGCAGTTCGGTCAACGCCTCCCAGCTCAAGGGCTTATCGCCGAAACTGAAAAACCGCTGGTCGTAAAGCAGGCCCATGCGGGTTTCACCCAGGGCCAGCGAGTCGAAGCGCTCGTTGTCCAGACGTTCCAGATAAGACACACCCAGGTCCAGGCGGTTGCTCGCCAGTTGCTCAAGGATTTGCTCGGAACTGAGTGCCGACAATTCAAAACGCAGGCGGGGATGTTCTTTATGCAGCTGCTGCATGAGTGCCAAGGGATCAAAGCTCGACAGTGGCACCACCCCCAGGCGCAGCGTGCCCACCAGGTTGCCACGGCAGGCCGCCGCTTCCGCCTGCAAACCGTCGTAGGCGGCCAGTACGGTACGAGCCCAGGCCAATACGCGCTCGCCCGGCGCGGTGAAGCCTTCGAAACGCTGGCCGCGATTGACCAAGGGAAGATCAAGCTCTTCTTCCAGGCTGCGCAGGCGCATCGACAGGGTGGGCTGGGTAATGTGGCAACGCGCCGCGGCCTGGCCGAAGTGACGGGTCTCGTCGAGGGCGATGAGGAATTTCAGTTGCTTGATGTCCATCTTCGCTCCAGGGCTTATTCCAATGGCGGGGGGATTTTAGCGCGTTTAGGTCTTTGGCCGGGCTGGAACCCAAATCTGTGGGACTGGTCTAGTCTTGGGCATCTGGAACTCAAATACCAAGGAGAGCGCACCATGAGCATTTTTAGCTTTGTTAAGGAAGCTGGCGAGAAGTTGGTCAAGCTGTTGACGCCGGGTAATGCCAACGCCAGTGATGATCTGAAGAAGCATATTGAGGATGTGGGGCTGGGCAATCCGAATGTGCACGCCACTGTTGATGGTGACAAAGTCACGATTACCGGTGAGGTGGCCAGCCAGGAAGAGAAAGAAAAAATCATCCTGGCAGCGGGCAATATCGCCGGGGTTGCCAGCGTCGAGGACAAGATTACGGTTTCCGGTCCGGTGGTTGCGGCGGCGCGATTTGTCGTGGTGAAAAAGGGCGACACGCTGAGTGCGATTTCGCTGGCGGTGTATGGCAATGCCAACCAGTACAACAAGATTTTCGAGGCGAATAAGCCGCTGCTGTCTCATCCGGACAAGATCTATCCCGGTCAGACACTGCGTATTCCCGAGTAAGTCGCAGTTCAAAATGTGGGAGGGGGCTTGCTCCCGATAGCGGTGTGTCAGCCAATACATCTGTGACTGATACACCGCCATCGGGAGCAAGCCCCCTCCCACATGGGGTCAGAGTCCGGCAATGAGGTCGCGGTAGTCTTCGACAGCGGCAAACTCCGCAGTGTCCTTTGGTCCCTTTTTGCTGTCCGGTTCTTTCACCGCCAGTAGATGCCCGATCCCATACGCCCCGGCACTGCGCAAAATCGGCAGGGTGTCATCAATAAACAGGCTACGTGCCGGGTCGAACCCAATATCGGCTTGCAGCGCATCCCAGAACTGCGGGTTTTCCTTGGCGAAACCGTAGTCGTGGGAGCTGATCAATCGTTCGAAATACGGCGCCAGTTCAATGCGTTCCAGCTTCAATGACAGCGAATCACGATGAGCGTTGGTGATCAGGATCACGCGCTTGCCGGCCTGTTTGATCGCCGCCAGGAACGTGTCTGCATCCGGGCGCAGGGCGATCAGGTGGGCGGTTTCCAGTTTGAGTTCGCGCACCGGCAGCTTCAATTCCGCGCTCCAGAAGTCCAGGCAATACCATTGCAACTGTCCAGCGTTACGCTCGAACAGAGGCTGCAACTCCATCTCGGCCATGGCCCGGCTCACTCCATGCAACTCGGCATAGCGCTGGGGCAGGTGCTCCATCCAGAAATGGTTGTCGTAATGCAGGTCGAGCAGGGTGCCGTCCATGTCCAGCAGGACGGTGTCGATGGCGTGCCAGGGCAAAGAGGGCATGGGGCGGTCTCATGTAAGTAGAAATATCCGACACAGACAATCGGAAAAGCCACGGTATAGTAACCCGATCACGCCAAGGAGCCGCTTATGCGCCAGAAACCCACCGTCCTCGCCCGCGAAATAGTCGCCAGTAGCCGTTTGTTCCGCGTGGAGGAAGTGCAATTGCGCTTTTCCAATGGCGTTGAACGGACCTACGAACGCCTGGTGGGCCGTGGTGCCGGTTACGGTGCGGTGATGATCGTGGCGATGATCGATGACGACCATGCGTTGCTGGTGGAAGAGTACTGCGGCGGTACCGATGAATATGAGCTGTCCTTGCCCAAGGGCCTGATCGAACCGGGTGAGGATGTGTTGGCGGCCGCCAACCGCGAACTCAAGGAAGAGGCAGGCTATGGCGCGCGCCAGTTGGAACACCTCACCGAACTCTCGCTGTCCCCTGGCTATATGAGTCAGAAAATCCAGGTGGTATTGGCCACCGACCTCTATGAAGAACGCCTTGAGGGCGACGAGCCCGAGCCCATGCGTGTAGACAAGGTCAACCTGCGCGAGCTGTCGATGCTGGCGCAAAACGAGCAATTCAGTGAAGGCCGTGCCCTGGCTGCGTTGTACTTGGTACGTGACCTGTTGACCCAGCGTGGAGTGTTCAACGCATGAGCGAATTGTTTCTAGGCCACCCGTTTATTGCCCCAGTGATCGAACTGGCACGCCAGGCTGGCGAAGTGATCCTGCCTTACTGGCGCGCCGATGTGGCCGTGACCTCGAAGGCGGATGATTCACCGGTGACGGCGGCCGACCTGGCAGCACACCATTTGATTCTTGCGGGCCTGACCGCGCTTGATCCGAGCATCCCGGTGCTCTCCGAGGAAGACGCCGATATCGACCAAAGCGTGCGCGCCGGCTGGCAGCGCTGGTGGTTGGTGGACCCGTTGGATGGCACCAAGGAATTTATCGCTGGCAGTGAAGAGTTCACCGTCAATATCGCCTTGATCGAACAGGGGCGCGTGGTGTTTGGCGTGGTGTCGATGCCTACCAGTGGCCGTTGCTACTTCGGTGGCGCGGGCCTGGGCGCCTGGCGCTCGGATGTGAACGAGGCGCCCAAGCAGATCCAGGTGCGCGAAGGCCCTGCGGTGGGGGAGTCGTTTACCGTGGTGGCCAGCCGTCGGCACTCAAGCCCCGAGCAGGAGCGTTTGCTGGATGGTTTGAGTGAAGGTCTTGGGGCGCTGAAGCTGGCCAATGTCGGCAGTTCATTGAAGTTCTGCCTGTTGGCCGAAGGCAGCGCCGATTGCTACCCGCGCCTGGCGCCGACGTCGCAGTGGGACACCGCGGCGGCCCAGGGTGTGCTGGAAGGGGCGGGGGGCGAAGTGTTGGAGTTGAGCGGGAAGCCGTTCAGCTACCCGGCGCGGGAATCGTTGTTGAATCCGTTCTTTTTGGCGTTGCCGGCCAAGGCGGCGTGGCGTGAGCGGTTGCTGGCACTGGCAAGATCTTAAAACCGCAGCAGATCAAAATGTGAGAGCGGCGGTGCGACGATTCGACTTGCTCGCGAAAGCGGTGTATCAGACACACATTCGGTGACTGACACTCCGCTTTCGCGAGCAAGCCCGCTCCCACATTGGTTTTGTGTGAAGGCTTTTAGCGGTGCAGAACGTACTGGCCGGTGAAGGCCACGGCTTTTTCCTCGCTGCCCTCATTCACAATCCACGTCTCCAGCGTCAGCCGCGCACGGCCGTAACGCTTGTACGTCGCCAAAAACCGCCTCCACACCTTCTCCTCCGGCGCCTGGCACACCACTGTCGCATCCCGCGTCACAGGCAGCGGGTAACTGATCTGTGCTTCCTGAATCACGATATGTCCGCCTTCAATCCCTTCCTCACGCAACCGCAAGTGCAACCAACCCCAGCCCGCCAGTACTGCGCCGCAGTAGAGGCTGCCGCCAAACATGGTGCTCTTGTGATTGATATTGGCCTGCAACGGCAAGTGCAACTCCAACCGCCCCTGTTCCCAGCCACGTACCTTGAGGCCCATTTCCCGGGTGAGGGGGATGTCGTGGTGCAGCACGGATTCGAGGTAGTGGCTGTCGCGGTTCATGGTGGATTCTTCGCAGTGGTTCATTCGTCGTCGGCGCTTTGGTTGGCGAAGTTCAGGCCGTGCTTGCGCAGTTTGTCGTGCAGGGTCTTGCGCGGTACGCCCAGGGCCTCGGCGAGGCTGCGCATGGAGCCGTGGGGGCGGGTCAGTTCGGCGGCGATCAGGCTTTTTTCGAACTGCTCGACCTGCTCGCTCAGGCCGCCCGGCGTGGAGGTCAGGACGCTGGCGGCGGGATTGTCCGGCGTGGCGTCCAACGCCAGCTCCAGGCCCAGGGCGAAGCGTTCGGCGGCGTTTTGCAGCTCGCGCACATTGCCCGGCCAACTGTGGCGCAACAACAGCGCACGCTGGCCCGGTTGCAGCTCGTGCAGCGGCAGGCCGTGGCGGCTGCTGGCCTCATCGGCGAAGTGCTGGAATAGCATCAACGCATCTTCCCCACGCTCGCGCAGCGGCGGAATACGCAGCGGCGCGACGTTGAGACGGTAATACAAGTCGGCCCGGAAGCGCCCTTGGTCGGCGGACTGGCGAAGGTCCTCCTTGGTAGCGGCGATGATGCGGATATCCAGCGGGATCAGCTGATTGCCACCGAGGCGTTCGACAACACGTTCTTGTAGCAAGCGCAGCAACTTGACCTGCACATCCAGGCTCATGCTCTCGATTTCATCGAGGAACAGCGTGCCGCCGTTGGCGAATTCGAACTTGCCGATCCGGCGTTTCTGCGCGCCAGTGAATGCGCCGGGCTCGTGGCCGAACAGCTCGCTTTCCACCACCGACTCGGCCAGGGCGCCAGCGTTGATCGCCACGAATGGCCCGCTGCGCCGACTTGACAGATCGTGCAGCGCACGCGCCACCACCTCTTTGCCTGCGCCGGTTTCGCCGAGGATCAGCACGTCCGCCCTAGTCGCAGCCAAGGCGCCGATCTGCTCGCGCAGGCGCAGCATTTGCGGCGAATGCCCTACCAGGCGCGTGCTCAGTTGCTGGCGATCGCTCAAGGCCAGACGCAGGCTGCGGTTGTCCAGCACCAGGCGGCGCAGGGCCAAAGCGCGGCGCACGCTGTCGAGCAGGGCGTCGCTGGCGAAGGGTTTTTCGAGGAAGTCATAGGCCCCGGCGCGCATGGCCTGCACCGCCAGCGGCACGTCGCCGTGGCCGGTGATCAGCAGCACCGGCAGGTCCGGGTCTTGACCATGCAGTTCGGCCAGCAGCTCCAGGCCGTCCATGCCGGGCATGCGGATGTCGCTGACCACCACCCCCGGCCAATCCCGCGACAGGCGCGCTGTGAGGCCGGCAGCTTCGCCCAGGGTCAGGACCTTTAACCCGGCCAGGTCCAGGGTCTGGCAAAGGGCCTGACGCAGGTGTGGATCGTCGTCGATCAACACCACCTGAATCCCGTTCTCGATACTCATACACTGCGGTCCTCGGACGGTTGCAGACTGACGCCCGGCGAGCCGGCACGCAATTTCAGGGTTAACAGCGCGCCGCCTTCCTTGTGGTTGGCGAACAGCAGCTCGCCACCAAAGGCAAGCATCAGTGTTTCACAGATAGCCAGGCCCAGCCCCAGGCCCTGGGTGCGGGTCTTGGTGGTGTAGAACGGCTCGCTGGCGCGGCCCAGGGCTTCCATGCAAAAGCCTGGGCCGTTGTCGCGAATGTACAGGTTGACGCCCAGTTCGGTGGTTTCGGCACTCAGCCAGAGTTTGCGCGGCGGGCCTTTTTCGGTGAGGGCGTCGAGGGCGTTGGCCAGCAGGTTGCCCAGTACCTGGCGCAAGCGGGTTTCGCCGGCCTGCACCCACAAGGTGGCCTCGGGCAAATCGCGGATCAGTTCCACTTCCATCGAGCGTCGCCGCTTGGCCAGCAAGGCCAGCGCATCGTCCAACGCCGGTTGCAGAGCCACGCTCTCTGGCGCATGTCGGTCGCGGCGGGCGAAGGCGCGAAGGTGGGCGATGATCGAGGCCATGCGCCCGGTCAGTTCGCTGATCAGCTTGAGGTTGCCCCGGGCGTCGCTGGTGCGCTCGTGGTCCAGCAGGATCTCGGCGTTTTCCGCATAGCTGCGAATCGCCGCCAGGGGTTGATTGAGTTCGTGACTGATACTCGCCGACATGGTGCCCAGCGCTGAGAGTTTGCCCGCTTGCACCAGGTCATCCTGGGCGCGCACCAGCTCTTGCTGGGCATGCTCGCGCTCCAACACTTCTTGTTTGAGGCGCCGGTTGAGGCCTTCCAGGTCGCTGGTACGTTCCACCACCCGCGCTTCCAGCTCGCGGCGGGCCTTGGCTTCGAAGGCGATGCGGTCCAGGTAGTGGCGACGGCGTTGCATCATCAGGCCCAACAGCAACATCAGCACCAGCAACGCTGCGCCACCTACGGCGACCACGGTGCGCACCGGGCGCGTGATCAGCGAGCGTGGCGCGAGGATCTCCACATTCCAGCCAGTCTCGGCGATGGCGGTGGACTGACGTAGCCAGGCGGTGTTGCTCAGGCTCAGCGGCTGCGGGTCGCGGGTCGGGTAAGGCTGGATCGCAATGATCGCCTGGCGCTCTTCGGCGGTCAGCGGGCGGGTCGCTCGAAAGCGCCATTGTGGACGCGAGGTGAGGATCACCACGCCGTTGTGGTCGGTGACCAGCAGTTGTTCGGGGGTGTTGCCCCACAGGCTTTCGGTGTGGTCCAGGTCGACCTTGACCACCAGCACGCCAATGATGGTGTCGCCATCACGCACGGCCGCGGCGAAGAAGTAGCCGCGTTTGGCCGAGGTGGTGCCCAGGCCGAAGAAGCGCCCCAGGCGCCCGGCCATGGCTTCGCTGAAGTACGGCCGGAACGAGAAATTGCGCCCGACGAAGCTGTCCTGTTTGTCCCAATTGGACGCGGCGAGGGTCTTGCCGGTGGTGTCCATCAGGTACATCACTTCCACCCCGGCCTGGGCCGCCACGTCCTGGAGCAGCAGGTTGGCGTTGACCAGGTTGCTGCTCACACCGGGGGCATCCAGCGCAGTGCGCAGGGCCGGCAGGTCGCCGAGGATCTGCGGTAGGACTTCGTAGCGGTGCAGCGTGCCCAGCAGGTTGGCGACGTACAGGTCGAGGGTCTGGCGGTTCTGCCCGGCCAGTTCGCTGCGGTAATAGCGCTCGGCCAAATGCTCCAGCGGCCACAATAGCGGTGCCAGGCACAACGCCAACAGGGCGAGGCTGCGCCAGCGGGGTCTGCGCGGGAGGGTTGGAGTCATGGGGGTCAGGCGCCTGTGGGTACAGGCGCATTATGCCTAGTGCTGCTGCGCAAGACACTCGCGCAATGCGTCTTGCCACTGTGGCTGGCTGACGTGCCATTGCTGTTGCAGGCGGCTGCAGTCGAGGCGCGAGTTCAGCGGGCGCTTGGCGGGTGTCGGGTAGGCGTTGGAAGGGATGGCCTCCAACTCGGCGCACGCCTTGCCCTGGGCGCGCAGGTGTTCGCCGATCGCCTGGGCGAAACCGAACCATGAGGTTTCACCTTGGGCGGTCAGGTGGTACACGCCCCATGGCCCTGGCGTGCCGGCCTGCCAGCGTTCAATCAGGGCGCGGGTGCTGGCGGCGATGCTCCCGGCCCAGGTGGGGGCGCCGATCTGGTCGGCGACGATGCGCATCTGCGGCTTTTCTTGCAACAGGCGTTGCATGGTCAACAGGAAATTCTTGCCGTGGTTGGAATAGACCCAACTGGTGCGCAGAATCAAGTACTCGCCACCCACCGCCGCAATCGCCTGCTCACCGGCCAGCTTGCTCTGGCCGTAGACGCCCAACGGGTTCGGCGCATCCGCTTCGGTGTAGGGCGTGGGCTTGCTGCCGTCGAACACGTAGTCGGTGGAATAGTGGATCAACGGGATGCCCAGGGCCTTGGCCTCTTCGGCGAGAATGCCGGGGGCGATGGCGTTGATGGCAAACGCTGCATCCGGCTCGCTTTCGGCCAGGTCCACGGCAGTGTGAGCGGCGGCGTTGATGATCAGGTCGGGGCACTGGGCGCGGATTTGCTGGCGAATCTGCTCGGGGTTAGCCAGGTCCAGTTGGTCGCGGCCCAGGATGATCAGCTCGCCAAGGCCTTGGAGTTGTTGTTGCAGGGCTTGGGAGACTTGGCCGTGTTGGCCGGTAATAAGAATCTTCATGGGAACAGGTCGGCTTCCATCAGCAGTTTGCCTGCTTGATCCTTGGCGGACAGTTGCGGCGCCTCGCTCAGTTCCCAGTCGATGGCCAGCGTCGGGTCATTCCACAGGATGCTGCGCTCGGCACTGGGCTGGTAGTAGTCGGTGGTCTTGTAGAGGAACTCGGCGTAGTCGCTCTGCACCACAAAACCATGGGCAAAACCCTCCGGCACCCACAATTGGCGATGGTTCTGCGCCGACAGGCGCACGCCCACCCAATGGCCGAAACTCGGCGAGCTGCGGCGGATATCCACCGCCACATCCAGCACTTCGCCGGCCGTGACCCGCACCAATTTGCCCTGGGTGTGTTCCAGTTGGTAATGCAGGCCGCGTAGTACGCCTTTTTGCGAGCGTGAATGGTTGTCCTGCACAAAGTCGCGCTTGAGCCCGGTGGCTTCTTCGAAGACGCGGGCGTTGAAGCTTTCGTAGAAAAAACCGCGCTCGTCACCGAATACTTTGGGTTCGAGGATCAGCACGCCGGGCAGTGAGGTTTCGATCACGTTCACTGGGTGTCTCCAGCCAGTGAGTAGAGGTACTGGCCGTATCCGGTCTTGCCGAAGTACTTGGCGCGTTCGAGCAGGTGGTCGCGGTCGATCCAGCCGTTGGCGTAGGCGATCTCTTCAAGGCACGCTACTTTCAGGCCCTGGCGGCGCTCGATGGTCTGCACGTATTGCGAGGCGTCCAGCAGGCTGTCGTGGGTTCCAGTATCGAGCCAGGCAAAGCCTCGGCCGAAGCGCTCTACGTGCAAGTCGCCACGGTGCAGATAGGCGTTGTTGATGTCGGTGATTTCTAGCTCGCCACGGGCGGACGGTTTCACCGCTTTGGCGATGCTGATCACATCGTTGTCGTAGAAATACAGCCCGGTGACCGCGTAGCTGGACTTGGGCACTGCCGGTTTTTCTTCGATGGACAGGGCGCGGCCTTCGCTGTCGAAGTCGATCACGCCGAAGCGCTCCGGGTCTCTGACCCAGTAACCGAACACCGTGGCGCCTTTGCCGCGTTCCACCGCTGCGTGCAACTGCGCGCTGAAGCTTTGGCCATGGAAAATGTTGTCGCCAAGGATCAGACACACCGGGTCGCTGCCGATGAATGCTTCGCCAATCAGAAAGGCCTGTGCCAGCCCGTCCGGCGAAGGTTGCTCGGCATAGCTGAATCTGACGCCAAACTGGCTGCCGTCCCCCAGCAGGTTGCGGTATTGAGGCAGGTCCGCCGGGGTGGAAATCACCAGGATCTCCTCGATGCCGGCCAGCATCAGCACCGAAATCGGGTAGTAGATCATTGGCTTGTCATACACCGGCAACAGTTGTTTGGACACGCCCAGGGTAATGGGGTGCAGACGAGTGCCGGAGCCGCCGGCCAATACGATTCCCTTCATCATGCGATCAGATCCCTCATGTCGGTGTTGCCCAATCGTTGGCCCTGATAACTGCCGTCCTGGACCCTGCGGCACCAGTCCAGGTTATCGAGGTACCACCGCACGGTTTTGCGTAAGCCCGTTTCAAAGGTTTCCACGGGCACCCAGCCCAGTTCCCGTTCGATCTTGCTGGCGTCGATGGCGTAGCGCTGGTCGTGGCCGGGGCGGTCTTTGACGAAGGTGATCAGGTCGCTGTACTGCGCCACGCCAGCAGGATGCTGCGGTGCCATTTCTTCCAGCAGGGTGCAGATGTTGCGCACCACATCGATGTTCTTTTGCTCGTTGTGGCCACCGATGTTGTAGGTCTCGCCCACCACGCCTTGCGTCACCACCTTGAACAGGGCGCGGGCGTGGTCTTCGACGAACAGCCAGTCGCGCACCTGCAAACCATCACCATAGACCGGCAATGGCTTGCCGGCGAGGGCGTTGAGGATCACCAGCGGGATGAGTTTTTCGGGAAAGTGGAACGGCCCGTAGTTGTTCGAGCAGTTGGTCAGCAGCACCGGCAAGCCATAGGTGCGCTGCCAGGCGCGCACCAAGTGGTCGGACGCAGCCTTGCTCGCGGAGTAGGGCGAACTGGGTGCGTAGGGCGTGGTTTCGGTGAACAGGTCGTCCACGCCGTGCAGGTCGCCGTACACCTCGTCGGTGGAAATATGGTGGAAACGGAACGCGCGTTTTTCCGGCGCGGCGAGGGCCTGCCAGTAACCGCGAGCGGCTTCCAGCAGGCTGTAGGTGCCGACGATGTTGGTTTGGATAAAATCCGATGGGCCGTCAATGGAGCGGTCCACATGGGATTCGGCCGCCAGGTGCATGATCGCCTGGGGCTCGAAGCGGGCCAGCACCGCGCTGACGGTGGGCTGGTCGATGATGTCGGCCTTAACAAACTCGTAGCGGCTGTTGGAGGCAATGCTGGCCAAGGATTCCAGGTTGCCTGCGTAGGTGAGTTTATCGAGGTTGAGCACTTCATGCTCGGTGTGCTGGATCAGGTGACGTACCAGAGCAGAACCGATAAAACCGGCGCCACCGGTAATGAGAATGCGCATGTCGGGGGCCCTTTTCCTTTTGACGGACATTAAGCGAATGGAGCATAGCCTGTGTTGCGCCGGGATGTGCCGGGGGGTTGCACAAGCCCCCTGAACAATGGCGAACTAAGCGCCTGATAAAAATACCGAGGCCACCCCCATGCTGCTCGCCACGCTGATCCACCGCGCCAGTCTACCCTGCCCGCAAGTAGGCCCCGACCAGGCGGCACGATTGCTTGAGCAGTATTACGGCCTTACTGGCACTTTGCAGTCGCTGGGCAGCCAGCAAGACCTCAATTACAAAGTCGACAGCGCACGCGGCCGGTTTGTTCTGAAAATCTGCCGGGGCGACTACGCTGCCGTGGAGTTGCAGGCCCAGCACGCCGCGCTCAACAGCCTGCAGGCGGTGCGCGTGCCCAAGGTCGTCAAGGCCTTGAACGGTGACGAACTGCTGACGCTGACGCTGGACGGCCAAGCCTTGCACCTGCGGCTGCTGGACTATATCGACGGTCAGCCGCTGACCCATCTGCCGCACCTGGGGCGCGAGGTGATCGCAGGCTTTGGCGGCCTGTGCGGGCGGATGAGCCAGGCGCTGGCGGCGTTCCAGCACCCGGGCCTGGAACGCACCCTGCAATGGGACCCGCGCCATGCCCAGGAACTGATCGCCCACCTGCTGGCCTCCCTGGAAAACCTGCCCCACCGCGCCGCATTGGAGCAGGTTGCCGCCCAGGTTGAAGCGCGCATCCGGCCCTTGGTGGACCACCTGCCGTGGCAAGCCGTGCACATGGACATCACCGATGACAACGTTGTATGGCAACGCGATGCCCAGCGTCGCTGGCAGATCGAGGGTGTGATCGACTTCGGCGATCTGGTGCACACCTGGCGTATTGCCGATCTGTCGGTGACCTGCGCGGCCTTGTTGCACCATGCCGAAGGCGACCCGTTTGCAATCCTCCCTGCGATCCAGGCCTGCCACGCGATTACACCTTTGCAGCACGAGGAATTGCTGGCGCTATGGCCGCTGATCGTCGCCCGTGCCGCCGTGCTGGTGCTCAGCAGCGAGCAGCAGCAACGCCTGGATCCGGATAACAGCTACCTGTTGAAAAACGCCGAGCATGAGTGGGAAATCTTCCATGTGGCGACGTCGGTGCCGTTTGAGCTGATGGAGGCGGCGATTCTGGGTGCACTTGACCAGGCACCGGCACCGCTTGCCAGCCAAGGTTTTGCGCCTCTGCTGCCGGGACTGGTGGGACGTGAGTTTGCGTTGATTGACCTGGGCGTACTCAGCCCGCATTTCGAGGCGGGCAACTGGGAACAGGCCGGTATCGATCAGCGCTTGTTGGCGGATGCCGCGACGGTGCATGGCCTGGCGGCGAGTCGTTATGGGCAATACCGTTTGTCGCGCACTGTGCCCGACAGCGCCCATGAGCCAGAGACCTTTGCCCTGCACGTCGAGCTGCATGTGCCTTTGGGCACCGCCGTCGAGGCGCCGTTTGCGGGCACCGTAGGGATGGGGAGCGAGGGTGAACTTCGGGTGCACAACCCTGAAGCCAACGTGCGACTGTGGGGCGTCAAGGC
Organism: Pseudomonas sp. 18175; assembly: GCF_050432925.1. Lineage (NCBI taxonomy): Bacteria > Pseudomonadati > Pseudomonadota > Gammaproteobacteria > Pseudomonadales > Pseudomonadaceae > Pseudomonas > Pseudomonas sp. 18175. The sequence continues at coordinate 187,956 of NZ_JBKFTO010000014.1, forward strand.
GCTGTTGCAGCCGGGCGCGGCCGTGCTCAAGGGCCAGGTGATCGGTGAAGTGGCGGGCCCGCTCACGGTGCAGTTGTGCCGCACTGCCCTGGCGGCCCCGCTGTTTTGTAAGCCGTCCAGGGCGCAGGCGTGGCAGGCGCTGTGCCCGTCGCCCGCTGCGTTACTGGGGCTGGCTTGCGATGCTGAACCGGAGCTGGACTCCGAGGCCCTGCTGGCCCGCCGCGACGCTAGTTTCGCCCGCTCGCAAAAGCACTATTACATCGACCCACCGCGCATCGAGCGCGGCTGGCGCAATCATCTGATCGATATGCAGGGCCGCTCCTACCTGGACATGCTCAATAACGTGGCGGTGCTCGGCCACGGCCACCCGCGCATGGCGGCGGTAGCGGCGCGCCAGTGGTCGTTGCTCAATACCAACTCGCGCTTCCACTACGCGGCGATTGCCGAGTTTTCCGAGCGTTTGCTGGCGTTGGCGCCAAGCGGCATGGATCGGGTGTTTTTGGTCAACAGCGGCACCGAGGCCAATGACTTGGCGATCCGCCTGGCCTGGGCCTACAGCGGTGGGCGCGACATGCTTAGCGTGCTGGAGGCTTACCACGGCTGGTCGGTGGCGGCGGATGCCGTGTCCACCTCGATTGCCGATAACCCCCAGGCGCTGAGCAGCCGTCCGGACTGGGTGCATCCGGTGACCGCGCCGAATACCTATCGGGGTGAATTCCGTGGGCAGGACAGTGCGCCGGATTACGTACGAAGCGTGGAGCACAACCTGGCGAAAATCGCCGCCAACAAGCGCCAGCTGGCGGGCTTCATTTGCGAGCCGGTCTACGGCAATGCCGGTGGCATCTCGCTGCCGCCGGGTTACTTGCAGCAGGTCTATGGGTTGGTCCGCGCCCAGGGCGGCGTGTGTATCGCCGATGAAGTGCAGGTGGGCTACGGCCGCATGGGCCACTTCTTCTGGGGCTTTGAAGAGCAGGGCGTGGTGCCGGACATCATCACCATGGCCAAGGGCATGGGCAACGGCCAGCCGTTGGGTGCGGTGATCACCCGCCGTGAAATCGCCGAGGCGCTGGAGGCCGAGGGGTATTTCTTCTCGTCGTCGGGGGGCAGCCCGGTGAGTTGCCGCATCGGCATGGCGGTGCTGGATGTGATGGAGGAAGAAAAGCTGTGGGAAAACGCCCAGGTGGTTGGCGGGCATTTCAAGGCGCGACTGGAAGCACTGATCGACCGTCACCCGTTGGTGGGCGCTGTGCACGGTTCCGGTTTCTACCTGGGCCTGGAGCTGGTGCGGGATCGCCACAGCCTTGAGCCGGCCAGCGAAGAAACCGCCCTGCTGTGTGATCGCCTGCGGGAGCTGGGGATTTTCATGCAGCCGACTGGCGATTACTTGAACATTCTCAAGATCAAGCCGCCCATGGTCACCTCCCGGCAGAGCGTGGATTTCTTTGTCGACATGCTGTCGAAGGTGCTCGATGAGCACTTGTAGGAGCGAGCTTGCTCGCGAAGAAGCCCCAGGCGCCGCGATTCGTCAGGTGAACGGCGTTATCGTTGGCGTTTTTCGCGAGCAAGCTCGCTCCTACAGGTAGTCGATTGTTATCGGTTATTTTTTGTCATATTTATCACCTATGATCGTTAGTTGCTTTTAAAGCCGATTTTTATCCGTTATAAAGTCGGCCTTTGCCCCCCGTTCGGAGTCCTGATCGCCATGACCACCTTGCACAGCACCCCCCGCGCCGATGGCTTCCATATGCCCGCCGAATGGGCGCCACAGACCCAGACCTGGATGGTCTGGCCCGAGCGCCCGGACAACTGGCGCCTGGGCGGCAAGCCGGCGCAGGCCGCCCACGTGGCCGTGGCCAAGGCCATTGCACGGTTTGAACCGGTGACGGTGGCGGTTTCCGCAGGCCAGTATGAAAACGCCCGGGCGCGCCTGGATGTGCCGAATATCCGCGTGGTGGAAATGTCCAGTGACGACGCCTGGGTACGGGATACCGGCCCAACGTTCGTGATCAACAACAGTGGCGAAGTGCGCGGCGTGAACTGGGACTTCAACGCCTGGGGCGGCTTTGATGGTGGCCTGTATGCGCCGTGGAACCGCGATTCACAGGTGGGCGGCAAGATCCTTGAGATCGAACGCGCGCCGCGTTATCGCACTGAAGGGTTTGTACTGGAAGGCGGTTCGATCCATGTCGACGGCGAAGGCACCCTGATCACTACCGAAGAGTGCCTGCTCAACCGCAATCGCAACCCGCACCTGAGCCGCGCCGAAATTGAAGCGGTACTCAATGCCAACCTGGCTGTGGATAAGATCATCTGGCTGCCGGACGGCCTGTTCAACGACGAAACCGACGGCCATGTGGATAACTTCTGCTGCTACGTGCGCCCAGGCGAAGTGCTGCTGGCCTGGACCGACGACCCGCAAGACCCGAACTACGCACGCTGCCACGCCGCCATGGACGTGCTGCAAAGCAGCACCGACGCCCAAGGCCGCCCGTTCACGGTGCACAAGATGCCGATCCCAGGGCCGCTGTATGCCACCGAGGAAGAGTGCGCAGGCGTAGACCCGGTAGACGGCACCCAGGAACGTAATCCGACCGTGCGCTTGGCGGGTTCCTATGTGAACTTCCTGATCGTCAACGGTGGCATCATCGCGCCAAGTTTCGACGACCCGTTGGATGGCCCCGCCAAGGTGATCCTGCAGAACCTGTTCCCCCAGCACGAAGTGTTGATGGTGCCGGGCCGCGAACTGTTACTGGGTGGCGGCAATATCCACTGCCTGACCCAACAGCAGCCAGCGCCGCACAAAAATTGAGTGCACTTGTAACAGCGCCATGACGGCGCCTCGGCGCTAATCGGTTTCAGCGCCCACAGCAAGCCCACGGCCCGGCAAGGTCGTGGGCTTTTTTGTGTCCGAATGCCAACAGATCGGGGACATTGGCATAGCTCTTGTATCGGTGTTGCGACAGTGGCCCAAGGTGATGACTGCACAGTTCTGTCATAAACCTTGAGTAAGTTAGCCGCTCAAGCAGTAGGAGAAAGCGCTGAAATGAGTCCTCAAATCAACCTGATGTACACGCGCACGTTCCACCCTATGCGGGTTAACGGTGACGCGATCCAAGCACTGGGGCTCTGGTTGAAGGAAAACGGCTCACGGAAGAGCAGGCTGCCTGATTTGCGCAGCATGATGACCGAGCGGTATCCGGTGGGTTTGTTCAGTGACGATGAAGTACACGTGTTGTGTGACCTGCTGAAAAACTAAAGAACACGTCGGTCAAAAAATGTGGGTGCGGGCTTGCTCGCGAAAGCGGTCTGTCAGGCACAGGTGTGTTGCCTGATCCACCGTATTCGCGAGCAAGCCCGCTCCCACATTTGGACTGGGTTCTGTCTTAGAAGCTGTAGGTGCCTGTAACGACCAGGCTACGCGGCTCCCCCGGTTGGATCTGCGCCACGCTCGTCGCCGACGCGTAGTAGGTTTTGTCGGCAATATTGTTCAGCGCCGCACGCACATCCCATTCTTTCTGACGGAANGTGCCTGTAACGACCAGGCTACGCGGCTCCCCCGGTTGGATCTGCGCCACGCTCGTCGCCGACGCGTAGTAGGTTTTGTCGGCAATATTGTTCAGCGCCGCACGCACATCCCATTCTTTCTGACGGAACCCGGCCAGCGCATCCCAGCGGCCATAGCCCGGCAGCACCACCGTATTGGGGCTGTCGGCATAACGATCGCCCACCAGCGTCACGCCGGTTTCGGCGTACCAGCCCATTTCCGGTTTCCAGGTGATGAACAGGCTGCCGTTGCGCTTGGCCACGTCGCTGACGCGTTTGCCTTCAAAGCCGTTGTTGTCCTTCACCACTGTGGCGTCCTGCAGGCCGATGCCGCCGCGCACATACCAGTTGCCGATGAGCTTGCCGGTCGCGGTCAGCTCGACGCCGCGTGAGCGTTGCAGGCCGCTGAGCAGGGTGATGGTGCGGTCCAGCGGGTCGCTGGTGCGGCGGTTGTAGAGTTCCAGTTCGTACACCGCGAGGGTGGTGCTCAGGCGGTCGTCGAGCCAGTCGCTTTTGACCCCGATTTCCTTTTGCTTGGTCAGCTCGGGGCTCAGGTCGTTGGCGCCGCTGGTGGCGCTCGGGGTGATGCCGATCACGCCGCCGCCTGCTGGGGAGAATGTCTTGCTCCACGAGGCGTAGAACGAGTGGTTTTCCAGGGGGGTCCACACCAGGCCGATGCGTGGGCTGGCGTTGTGGCTGTCGACGTTTTGTTGGAGGTTGTTGAGTTTGTTCTTGGTGTCGACTTCAAAGCGGTCGTAGCGCAGGCCGGCGAGGATTTGCCATTGATCATTCAGGCGCAGTTGGTCCTGCACGTAAACAGCGCGGCTTTCGACTTCGGTGTGGTTGTTGCTGAATACGCTCATTCGCCCGGTGTGGCTCAGGTGGCGATTGGGCTGGTTGAGGTCGAGGCTCGGCACGCTCGTGCCACCGTTGTAGAGCTTCGGATCGCGGCGTTGGCTGCCCAGTTCGACGCCGGTGAGCAGGCGGTGCTCCAGGCCGAAGGTGCTGAAGCTGCCTTCCAGTTCGACGTTGTTGAAGACGTTGAAGGTGGTCAGGTCCTGCTGCCAGCGTTGGCGGGTGACGCGGTTGGTCGCGGGGACGTAAGCGGTTTGGTAGGTGTTATCGAAATCGCTGTCGAGCTTGAACACCCCAAGGGTTTGGCGCAGTTGCCAGTTGTCGTTGAGGTCATAGGCCAGTTTGGAGCGTAGGGACTGGGATTTGTCGTCGATGTAGTCGCGGCTGTCGCCATAGGTGGTGCTGCGGCTCACATCCGCTGGGCGGCCGTTGACGCCGGGGATGCCACGGTCGGGCGTGCGGTTGTAGCGGCTGTATTCGTATTGCACCAACCAGTTCAGGTCCGGCGTGAGCTGCCAGCTCATGGACGGTGCAAACAGTTGGCGGTTGCCGTCGACCCCATGGCGGAAGCTGTTGTTGTCCTGGTTGCCCATGTTCAGGCGCAGGCTGATGGTGTCGGTGGGGTCGCTGCTCAGGTCTGCGTACAAACTGCGCAAATCGTTGCTGCCGCCCTGGGCTTCGATAGTGGATTTATGCCCCGCTGCTGGCAGTTTGCTCACGCGGTTGACGATCCCTCCCTGACCGCCTCGCCCGTAAAGTACGGCTGCCGGCCCCTTGAGCACTTCGATGCGCTCGATGTTGTGCAGGTCGCGCACGTATTGGCTGTCATCGCGAATGCCGTCCAGGTAGAAGTCATTGCTCGCGTCAAAACCCCGGATGCGCAGGCTGTCGAAGCGCGTGTCGGCGCCGCTGCTGACGTTGGGGATGCCGCTCAAGGCCTGGCCCAGGTCATTGGTGCCGTAGGACCGCAGGCTTTCGGTCTTCACCGAGTCGATGGCCTGGGGCACATAGCGAACCGGCGTGGCCGTACGGGTGGCGGTGTTGGTCACCTTGATGCGCGGGTCGTCTTCGTCTGCTTCGGCGCTGATCGAGGTTTCGGGCAAGGTAGTGGCCGCACAGGCAAAACCGGCAGACAACAGAACGGAGAGCCCAAGGGTCATGGGCGTCAGGCGAGGGGCAAGCATGGGGAAATGTATCCGAATTGTTAGGGAGGACGTTGCGCGCTAATGGTAATGCTTTGCATTTGCGCGCGTTATCACTTCCCAAATGTATCGGCTTTGAAATATGTTACTAAATGTGTTTTTGTGGTCGTAGAAAGCCGATTTCTGTCGTTTTCAGAAGGGCTGTAGGCCGTTGCTTAGAATTATTTCGCCTAAATACAGACGATTCGCGAAATTGACACAAAGTTCCGCGCCCGACTAGGATGGCGCCCAACGCCTGTGGCTAACCGCCATGACTCATCCAATAAAAAAAGGCCCGCGGCGTAATCAGTCGTCCGCGGGCCTTTTTTTATCCGGGAAAAGTCGACACCAAAAAAGCAATACGGAGCCTGGTGTCGTAGCGCGTACTCAATCAGAAATAAGGAATAAAAAAAATGTTGAAGCAACGTTTGAGTCTGATCGCTCTGGGGATTTTGAGCGCATCGGCAGCCATGGCGAACGACCAGGAGCAATCCAAGGGTTTCGTTGAAGACAGCCACCTGAACATCGCGGCACGTAACGCCTACATCAGCCGCGACTACAAAAACCACAAGCAAGACAAAGCTGAATGGGGCCAAGGCTTCATCGGCAAGTTTGAGTCTGGCTTCACCCAAGGCACCGTTGGTGTGGGTGTGGACGTGATCGGCCAATACGCTATCCGTCTGGACGGTGGCCGTGGCCGCGCTGGCGCGGGTGGTATCGACTTCTTCAAACCAGACTCCAGCACCACGCGTGCGGATGGGTCGACTCGCAATGGCGACGCTCCCGGCGATCTGGCCAAGGGCGGCGCAGCCGTCAAATTCCGTGTTTCCAACACTGTGTTGAAATACGGTGACCAGTTCCCGGCCGTGCCGGTCTTGCAATACGACAACTCCCGCCTGCTGTCCGAAACCTACACCGGTACTTCGATCGTTTCCAAAGAGATCGCCGGTCTGCAACTGGACGCTGGTCACTTCACCAAGGAAGCCCGTAAAAGTGCCGAAGGCACTGATAGCGGCCGCCTGAAAAGCATCGACTACATCGGTGGTAGCTACAAATTCACCGAAAACCTGTCGGCTGCTTTGTACGCTTCCGACATGCAGGACGTGCTGAAGAAGCAATACGTCAACGTCAACTACGTGCTGGCCCTGCCAGAGAAACAATCGCTGACTTTTGACTTCAACGGCTACAAGACCAAGTTGGACAAGAGCTTCGCCCTGGAAAACCAAGGTGACGAAAACGCTCGCGACAACAAGATCTGGAGCCTGGGCGCCACGTGGGCTGTTGGCCCGCACAGCTTCACCGTCGCTCACCAGCGCAGCACCGGCGACACTGGCTACCTGTACGGCGGCTACCGCAACGCTGGGGGCATCGGCGACGGTGGCAACACCATCCTGCTGGCCAACTCCTACTGGTCTGACTTCAATGGCAAGGATGAGCGCTCCTGGCAAGCCGGCTACGGCCTGGACTTCAGCGCCTTCGGCGTGCCTGGCTTGAGCTACAACGTTGCTTACGTGCGCGGCACCAACATTGACGACGGCTCGGGCCGTGGCAATGGCACTGAGCGTGAAATCTTCAACCAGTTCAAATACGTCGTTCAGAGCGGCCCGGCCAAAGACTTGAGCCTGCGCGCTCGTGCCTCGTGGTTGCGCGTCTCCAGCAACGCCAGCGACTACAACGTAGGTGGTAATGAACTGCGTCTGTTCGCTGACTACCCGATCAACGTTTTCTAAGTGATCGTGTGTAGCGCCTGATTCAAGGCAATAAAAAACCCCGACTGGTTCGGGGTTTTTTATTGCCGCGGGTGCTGCGCCAGCCCGTCAGAAATTCCAGCGCGTGGTGACCATCATGTTGCGTGGGTCACCGGGGTAGGCCGAATCATAGAAGCCGATGTTGGTGTAGTAGTTCTTGTCGAACACGTTGTTGACGTTGAGGGTGGCCGACAGGTTCTGGGTGATCTGGTAGCGCGCCATCAGGTCAACCAGCCAGTACGGGTCTTGGGTGAGCACTTCGGTGCTTCGCAGGCCGTAGTTGCTGATCGACTTCCAGCCTTCGCTCTGCCAGCGTGCGCCACCGCCGAGGGTGAGTTTGTCCAGAGAACCCGTCAGCTTGTAAGTGGTGTAGAGGTTGATCTGATCTTCCGGCTCCCAAGTGGCAATTTTGTTGCCGTTGTCGTCGCGGGCGACCTTGTGGGTATAGCCCGCTTGCAGTTGCCAACCGGTGGCGACTTCGCCGGAAATTTCCGCTTCGTAACCTTTGGTCTTGGACTTGGTCCCGTAGTAGGGCGACTCGTTGATCAGGTCGGCTCCCGGCGAGGTGTCGAGCTCAGGGCGGTTGGTCTCGTGCACTTCGAAGTAAGCGAGGCTGGTGTTCAGGGCGCCGTTGAAGAACTCACCCTTGATGCCCACTTCGTAGTTTTTGCCTTCGTCCGGTTCGAGCATTTGATCGTTACGGTCGCGGTAGTCGGTCTGCGGCTGGAAGATCTCGGTGTAGCTGGTGTAGGCGGTGAAGTTATCGTTCAGGTCGTAAGTCAGGCCAGCATAGGGCACGACTTTGCCGCTTTCCTTGGATTTGCTGTTGCCGGTGACTTGATAGTTGGCCAGGCGTGCGCCGAGCAACAGGTGCAGCTCGTCGGTCACGCTGAAGCGGCTGGTGAGGTAGCTGCCGGTCTGGCGAGTGGTTTGGTCGAAGTCGCGATATTTAACCCACGCCGGCTCCGGGATATTGCCGTCCCAGCTATAGAAATCAGCCGAGTTGGTGCCGCTGGCGAACACGGCGTTGTAGGCCTTGTTCTTCCAGGTGCTGGTCGCTATGGACTGGCCCAGCACCAGTTCATGCTCACGCCCAAACAATTCAAACGGCCCGGTGGTGTAGGCATCCAGGCTGTCGCTGGTGGTTTCGCCTACGTATTTACGCGCAAACAGCGAGCTTTGGTTGCCGGAGTCTTGGGACAGGGCGCCCAGCGGCGCATGATAGCCGTTGATCTGGTGGTTGTACTGGCCCTTGGCGACCCAGCCATTGCTGAAGCTGTGCTCCAGGGTGGCGAAAGCGGTGCGGGTGTACTGCGCCCATGAACCCCAGCTCGGGCCGTTGTTGAACGAGCGTGGCAAGTCCAGCTCTTTGCCTTCGGCGTCGAAGATCATGCGGCTGCCGGTCCAGCTGGAGCCTTTGGGGTCGCTGTCCTGGTAGTCGGCCCCGACGCTGAGTAGGGTGTCTTCGTCCAGGTCCGCCTCAAGAATCCCGTAGAACACGCTGGTCTTGCGCGAGTAGTGGTCGAGGAACGAGTGCTTGTCGTTGTAGGCGGCGACGGCACGGCCACGCAGGTTGCCGGTTTCGGTCAACGGGCCGCTGATGTCGATTTGCGAGCGGTAGTTGTCCCAGGAGCCGGCGCCCAGCTCGATGTTGCCTTGGAAGTCGGCGGTTGGCTTCTTGCGGATCAAGTTGAGGGTGCCACCCACGCCGCCTGCGCCCGTGAGCAGGCCGGTGGCGCCTTTTAGCACCTCGATACGGTCGTAGAGCGCCATGTCGGTGAGGGTCTGGCCGGCGGAGTATTGGGCGTCACGCAGGGTGGGGATGCCGTCGTACTGGAAGGTGTTGATGGAGAAGCCGCGCGAGTAATAGTTGGTGCGTTCGCTGTCGTAGGTCGACACGGTGATGCCGGGGGTGTGGCGCATCACGTCGTCGATGGAATTAAGGCCGAAGTCATCCATGGCCTGGCGTGTCACCACGGAAATCGACTGCGGCGTTTCGCGCGGTGTCAGCACCAGGCGTGTGGCGGTGGCGATGGTACCCGGCGTGTAGGAACCGGTGCCTTCGGTTACGGTGCCCAACTGGTTGGTGGTGACCTGTGTCGCACCCAACTGCAGCGCACTCTGCTCCGCGTTGGCGACCAGTACATAGCCGCCATTGCCCTGTCGTTCAGCATGCATACCGCTGCTGGCCAACAAACGGGCCAGGCCGTCTTCCACGGTATAGGAGCCGTTCAGCCCGGTGCTGGAAAGGTTGCGCGCCTGTTCCGTGTCGAACGAAATCGTCACCCCTGCCTGCACGCCAAATTGGGTCAGTGCCTTGCCCAATGGCCCCGCTGGAATGGCGTAGGCCGTCTGGCTCTGTGCCAGGGCAGGCGTTGGCATCAACGCCAGGCCGGGCAGGCTTGTGAGGGTCAAGCCAAAGACGGCCAGGCGCACGGCGCGCGTCATGGACGTGTTGGCGAAGAGAGGAAGCGGGGGCATTCGGTGATCCTTCCGTTGGGCTGGCAGAAAGTCGCTGCGATAGCGGTTTGTGTCATTGACGGATGAGAATCAAAATCAGCAAGGCAGTGCGCCAATAATTTTCATACCGGTTCCACAGTGGCCCAGTAACGGGTCACATACCGCACTTTCACCGGCAGGGATTTGCCCAGGTTTTCCAGCACCGTGTCGGTGTCGTCGATACGGAACGCGCCGGAAATACTCAAGCCCTGCACCGTCGGGGCACAGCGCAGCACACCGGCGCGGTAGCGGCTCAACTCGGCGATGAAATCTCCCAGGCGCCAGTCGTCCACGCTCAACATGCCCCGCACCCAGGCGGCGGAACCCGACGGCAACGCGTGGGGAGGCTCGATGGCATCGCGGTCGAACGTGACCTGCTGGCCGGTTTCCAGGCGCAGCGTGTGGGCTGGGTGCTGACGTGGGCGGATTTCTACCGCGGACTCCAGTACGCCGACTTGGGTGCGGTCGTCGAACTGGCGGACACTGAACTGGGTGCCGAGGGCCTTGATGTTGCCGTCGCCGGTAATCACCGTGAAGGGGCGCAGGGTCTTGTCCTTGGCGGTTTGCACCAGGATTTCGCCCTGGTACAGCCGGATCTGGCGCTGGTTGGCGTCGAAATGAATATCCAGCGCCGTGTCGGCGTTCAACTCCAATTGGGTGCCATCATCCAGGCGCAGCGAGCGCCGTTCACGGGCGCCGGTGCGGTGCTGGGCCAGCATGGCGCGATAAGGCACTTGCTCCACCGTCACCCAAGAACACGCGCCCACGGTCATCAACATGCCCAGGATTTTCAACACCGCTCGGCGTTGTTTCTGCGCGGCGCCAAGGCCGTGCAGGGCTGCCTGGCGCGGCATCCGTGTCCATTGCTGTTGCAGCGCCTCGACCCGGCCCCAGGCCGCCGCGTGCTGTGGGCAGGCCTGTAACCAGGTTTGCCAGGCGCGGGTGCGCGCCTCGTCGGGCTCGCCGTCATTCAACTGCACGTACCAGGTGGCGGCGGCTTCGAGGGTTTTTAAATCCAGGGGCGCAGGCATCAGCTCTCGACCAGCAACAGGCATTGGGTCATGGCGCGGATCAGATGATTCTTCACCGTGGTCACCGACACCCCAAAACGCTCGCCAGCTGCCACGTAGTTCAAGCCCTCGAGCTGCACCGCCAGGAAGATCTCCCGGGTGCGCGGGCCCAGGTCGTCCAGCAGGCTGTCGATGGCCATCAGCATTTCGATGATCGACAAGCGCACCTCCGGCGACACCTCCACCGGTTCCGGCCGCAGTGCCAGCGCCTGCAAATAAGCCTGCTCAATGGCGCGGCGGCGGGATTTGTCGATCAGCAATGAACGCGCAATCGCACTCAGGTGACCACGCGGCTCGCGAATCGGTACGGTGCTGCGGGCGGTCATTACGCGTATGAACGTGTCCTGTGCCAGGTCAGACGCATCCGCCGCATTCCCCAGCCGCACCCGTAGCCAGCCTTTAAGCCAACTGTTGTGGTCGCTGTACAACTGATGAAGCGCTGAATGATTAAGGGCTGACATGAGAGTGCTACCGGTGTGCAAATGGGAATTGCTCTCATTATTGTGATGGCGGGGTTTTATGCAAGGGGGTTTTGTGGAGGGGGGCAAAATGGGGTGATTGGGGTGGGGTGGAAGGGTGGAGTTGGAGCAACTGACTTGTAATCAGTAGGTCCCGGGTTCGACTCCTGGTGCCGCACCATATCTCAAAGCCCCGCAATGCGGGGCTTTGTGGTTTCTGGGGTTTGGGAAACGTAAAAAATTCAACGTGCATTTTCGGCTGAAATGCCCAAAAAGTGTCCACACTTGAAACCGTGACTCACCTGCCTCAACGTTCACAACGCTGCAGCCAGCTCCGCCCCCCTTCCACCACCCTCAAGCATCTGCTTCCCCTACGCCCTCAGACAAACGCCTCGATGCTTCACGCGCAGCCTTCTTGGAAGTTTGAAAAGGCGCCAACTGACTACAAGCTAGGTGCTCTCAACATACGAATCAATGAGTTACGTTGATCCTTGTTACGTTCCGGAGCGCTGAATACCCTTTGAACACGAGGCCTCATATGGCTTGTTACGTGTGTTCTTTTGACATCCCGAGCACGTGGTAGGAGTAAAAACCTTCAGGACGTCGCCTAACGCAGGGCTAGCCTCGCGCTGATTTCGTCCCGAAGCCGTAGAACAGCGTTGTGTTGAACCTCTGTTTTTGGGTTGGTGATCAAACGTAGTCTGCTTTGTAAGCGTTGAAGCTCCGCACGATCGAATGCATATCTGTCGCCCGAGCTGGTCTGCAGACTGAGGGTGATTTGGTCAAAAAGTTTCGTGACCTCTTCTATTTGCTCTTCAAATTCACCCGAGAAGCCAGTGATCAGGTCGTAGCCTGTCAGCTGAACACAGCCCTTTTTAGCGATACTGTTGGTTACCGAATTCAATGCCACTAGTAACGAAAAGATGGACGATCTGAGCTTTTCTTTGGGGCTGTCAGGGAAGTCCGCTCCGAACGAACTAAACCTGAGCGACCTGATGTGACCCGCGATTCTCTTGTCGTCGAAACCTATCGGTTTCCATGAGTGGGCAAAGTAGTTCCTGATTTTTCGGAGTTGCTCAAGATCGCCAAACTGCTCCTTGGTGATGAGCCCTAAAGAATATGTAGCCTTGATACGGGAGGAAAAATTGCCAAGCGGCGCGTTGAACCCGTCCACCAACTGAGCAGTGGTTGCTGTGGGCAACATAAATGCTTTAAGCAACGTGCCAAGCGCATCCTCAGCAAAGGCTGCTAGAGAGAGGACCAGTCCGCGCGCATCACCTTGGGTAGACGCGATCTTGTTGAAAATCGCTTGAGCCAAGCTGCCCAACTGTTCCACTTTCTCAAGCTCAATGCTCGCCGCTGCCGAGCGGAGTGTGCTGGCGATCACGGGTAGAAAAACATCAGGCTCACCGTCCTGTTGCAAAAGCTGGCGGAGCGCCTTGAGCATTTCTTCAGGCCGATTAACCAGCGTATCAAACGCTTCGTTGGCCGCTTTGAGGGAAGGCAGCTTTTCCTTCTTCACCGTCATCGCAAGGCGGTTGAACAGGTACTCAACGTAATCAGCTTTTAGCAGTGGGTAAGCGGCTGACGTAGCGCCTGAAAACGCATGGTTGCGTTTGGCCGTCAGCTCGCTGACCTGGGCCCTGTGAGAGCCTGTGCCAATAAATAGAAAGTAGCCGGGCGTGTTGGGACGAGGGTTGATTGCATCGCGGGCCGCTTTTAGGGCCAAGAGCAGCTGATTGCCATCGTCTGAGGAGATAGCGTGCTGCACTTCGTCGATGATCAGCACGAGGTCGGTCTTTGCCTGATCGACGATCTCCGTGAGTGCTTGAGCCAATGTCGGGCCATCGGCGCTGCCAACACTGTCGAGCTTGAAGCCGAACTTGAACCCGGCTGCGCCGACGTCAATGTTGCTGACACGCTTAAGCATTTCCAGCACGCCGGAGCCCGGCGTTTGCAATTCTTGCAGCGTTTTTTGTATGGCGTTGTGCACGAGCGTTGCGGGGGTGGCCAGCGTATTGCTCCACAGATCGACGTAGATCACCAGTGCGCCTGCGGCGTCCAGTGCTGGGATAAGGTCGTTTCTCAGGAATGTTGTTTTGCCGGTTCGGCGCAGGCCGGACAGAAACAGACCGGAGCGCAGGCCTTCATCGAGGACGCCTGGATTGAGAAGCTGATTGGCCATCGATTCAGCCAGTTCAGGGCGCTGAAAAATGCTGCTCATGCAATTATCCTTTTTTATGGATACGCCATAATTATTGCCAGTACATAATTTTGCATAAAGGTTGAAAGATGAATTTTGCGTACACACATTGTGAGGCGTCGTGATAAATCCGGCGACGACCTGCTAATTCCAGCAAGTACTGAAGGTGTAAGATGCCCTGCAAACGCTCACCATCATCGAGGCTGCCATGACCGGGATATCCCTGAACCTGCCAGAAGACCTTTCGAATTCTCTCTCCGATCTAGCTAGGACAAACGGCCAAACCGTGACCTATCTGGCAATGGACGTTCTGCGCGACTACATCGAGCACGAGCGGACCCTCACTGCACAGATTGAGCTGGCGGTAGAAGAGGCTGATCAAGGTAAATTCGCCACCGACGAGCAGGTTGCGGCGATGCGTGCTCGGCGCTGGAGCAGGAATGCGGGTTGAGTGGCTTGAGAAAGCCCTCAAGAACCTGGAAGACGAAGCGAGTTACATAGCCCTTGAAAATCCTAAGGCCGCTGACGACTTCTCTGACGCGATCTTCGCCAGCGTAGACAAGCTGTCTCAATTTCCAGCAATGGGGCGTGAAGGTCGAGTCAAAAACACACGCGAATGGGCAGTGCCCAATTGGTCTTATCTCATCCCCTATCGTGTGCGGGGTGATCGGCTTCAAATACTTGGGATATTTCACACGCGGCAACGGCCACGTACCCACTGGTGAGAGAGGGGGGCACCGAGGTGTAGGGATTTACTGTTCAAATCCCAGAAACAACAAAGCCCCTGCATTTCTGCAGGGGCTTCGTCTTATATGGTGCCGGCACCAGGAGTCGAACCCGGGACCTACTGATTACAAGTCAGTTGCTCTACCAACTGAGCTATACCGGCGTGTTGGGCGACGATTATAGCGACTGGCAAGGTTCTGTAAACCCCTGAAATCTGACTATTTTTGCGAAAACCCAAGTTTTCGCAAATCTCACCCCATTAACCTGCGATCAACGCTCGTGCATGGCCTCTGCACGGGACTTGATGATCGGCTTGAGCAGGTAGCTCAAGATGCTTTTCTTGCCGGTGATGATGTCCACCGAGGCAACCATGCCGGGAATGATCAGCAATGGCTTCTCATCGGTGCCCAGGTGGCTGCGGTCGGTGCGCAGTTTGATGATGTAGAAGGTGTTTTTCTTCTCTTCATCCATCACGGTGTCGGCGCCGATCTGTTCGAGTTTGCCTTTGAGGCCGCCGTAGATGGTGTAGTCGTAGGCGGTGAATTTGATCATGGCTTCCTGGCCTGGGTGCAGGAAGGCGATGTCTTGTGGGCGGATCTTCGCTTCCACCAGGATGGTGTCGTCCAGCGGGACGACTTCGGCCATGTCGCTGCCGGGCTGGATCACGCCGCCGACGGTGTTGACCAACATCTGCTTGACGATGCCGCGCACGGGGGAGGTGACCATGGTGCGGCTGACGCGGTCTTCCAGGCCTTTGGAGGTGGCTTGGGCCTTGCTCAGCAGGGTGCGTGCTTCGTTCAACTGGGCCAGGGCTTCGCTGCGGAATTTGCCACGGGTTTCGTCGATTTTGCGCTGCACTTCGTTGATGGCGGCCTGGGCGCGGGGGATGGCCAGGGTGGTGCCGTCGAGCATGCCGCGGGTTTCTACCTCGGAGCGTTTGAGGCGCAGTACTTCTACTGGCGAGATCGCGCCTTGTTGCACCAGGGGTTCGGACATGCCGATTTCCTGGCGCAGCAGGTTCAGGCTGTTGCGGTATTGCTCTTGCTTGGAGCTGAATTCCCGCAGCTCTTGCTGGCGTTGCAACAGTTGTTGTTGCAGCCCGCCCACTTCATCCGCCAGTTGTTGGCGACGGCTGACGTACAGCGACTCTTCGTTCGAGACCTGGTTGGGCACGGCTTTGCGTGCGTCCTCGGTGATGTTCAGCGGGCGGTTGTCGACTTCCGCACTCAGGCGTTCCACGCGCAGTTCCATGGAGACACGCTCGGCTTCGGTTTCGCCGACGTTGGAGGCAAAACGGGTGTCGTCCAGGCGGATCAGCGGCGCGCCGGCTTCGACGATCTGCCCTTCGTGCACGTAGATCTGGGCGACGATGCCGCCCTCCAGGTTCTGGATTTTCTGGATGCGTGACGACGGGATCGCCTTGCCTTCGCCCTTGGTCACTTCATCGATGATCGCGAAGTGGGCCCACAGCAACAGGAATACGAAGAAGCCGATTACTGCCCAGATGGTGAGGCGAACAATACGGGGAGCGTCATCAACCAGCGCCTTTTCGACCTCGGGCAAGGGTTGATCATCAAGGGAATCGCTGCCTTTGAAGTAGCGGAAGATGGCGTCTTTCCAATGGCCTGGGCCGGACTTAAGCAACACTGATCTGCCCCTTTTTCAGCGCTTCCATAACGGCCGCTTTTGGGCCGTCCGCGAGTATTTGGCCACGGTCGATCACCAGCAGGCGATCCACCAGGCTCAGCAGCGAGGCGCGGTGGGTGACCAGAATCACCGTCTTGTTTTCGATAACGGCTTGCAGGCGCTGTTTAAGGCGCTCTTCGCCGGTGTTGTCCATGGCGCTGGTGGGTTCGTCCAGCAACAGGATGGGCGGGTTCAGCAGCAGCGCACGGGCCAGGGCCACGTTCTGGCGTTGACCGCCAGAGAGGTTTTGCCCGCGCTCGCCCACCTGCAGTTCGTAACCCTGCGGGTGCAGCCTGGCGAATTCATGCACGCCGGCAAGCTCGGCGGCTTGCAGCACCATTTCGTCGTCCACGTAGCGCGCACCCGAGACCAGGTTGTCACGCAGGGTGCCGGCCAGCAGTTGGATGTCCTGGGCGACGTAGCCGATGTTGTGGCGCAATTCGCTGACGTCGATCTGGCGGATGTCTACACCGTCCACCAGCAACGAGCCGGAGTCGGGTTGATACAGGCCTACCAGCAGCTTGGCCAACGAGCTTTTGCCCGAGCCGCTGCGGCCGATGATGCCGATTTTTTCGCCAGGACGAACGTTGAGGTTGATGCCGCGCAGCGCCAGGTTTTGCTGGTCCGGGTAGGTAAAGTCGACCTCGCGGAAGGTCATCGCACCTTGCAGCGTTTTACGGCTGAGGGGACGCTCATCGAAGTTGCGCTCTTGCGGCAGCTCCATCATCTGGTCCACCGATACCATCGTCACCTTGGCTTGCTGGTAACGCGTCAGCAGGCCCGACAGTTGGGCCAATGGGCCGAGTGCACGGCCGCTGAGCATGTAGCACGCCACCAGGCCACCCATGCTCAGGGTGCCGTCGATGATCTGGTACACGCCGAAGATGATCATCGCCACGCCCGCGACTTGCTGGATCAGCAGCGTGATGTTCATCGCCAGGCCCGACAGCACCTTGACCCGCAGCTCCAGGCGGCTGAGGGTGCCGATGGTTTGTTCCCACTGGTACTGGCGCTCGCTTTCGGCATTGTTGACCTTCACCGCGTCCAGCCCGGCGAGGGTTTCGATCAGGCTCGATTGGCGCTCGGCACCCAGTGCCATGGTGCGCTCAAGCGTTGCGGTCAACGGCTTTTGCAGGAAGTGACCGATCCCCAGTGCCAACGGGAAGGCGACGATGGGAATCCACACCAAGTGGCCCCCCAGCAGCGCGATCACCCCCAGGATGATCAGGGTAAACGGCAGGTCGATCAGGCTGGCCAGGGTCAGGGAGGTGAGGAAGTCGCGCATCCCCTGGAATTCATGGATGTTGGAGGCGTAGCTGCCAACGCGCGCTGGGCGCATTTTCATCGACATGCCCACGATGCGCTCAAACAGCGTCGCGGAAATGATCAGGTCGGTTTTCTTGCCTGCAAGGTCCAGGCACAGGCTGCGCATGCTTTTAAGCAACAGATCGAACAGGTAGGCGCCGCAAATACCGATGGCCAGCACCCATAAGGTTGCCGTCGCCTGGTTCGGCACCACGCGGTCATACACGTTCATCACAAACAGCGGCGCCGCCAGGGCGATCAGGTTGATCACCAGGCTGGCGGCGATGGCGTCGGCGTACAGCCAGCGCGAGCGCTTGAGGGTGTCTTTGAACCACGAGCGGGCGCGCGGGATCAGCGTGCTGCTGGTGACGTCAAATTTATGTTGCGGTTGGGCGAAGAAAACCCGGCCGCTGTAATCTTGACTCAATGCCTCACGGCTGACCTGGACCTCGCCGCCGTCACTTTCGCTGAGCAACAGGCGGGCGCTGTCGCCCTCCCAGCTCAACAGCACCGCACTGCGCCCTTCCTTTAATAGCAACAAGGCTGGCAAGGCGATGGACGGGATCTGCTCCAGCTTGCGCTGCAGCAAACGGCCCTGCAAACCCGCCCGGGCTGCTGCGCGCGGCAGCAAATCGGCGCTCAGGCGCTGCCCCGCCAAGGGCAGGCCAGTGGTCAGCATGGCCCGGCTGGCGGGCTTGTAATGCAACGAGCAGAGAGCCAACAACCCATCTAGCAATGGGTCGTCATGCTGAGTGCGCGGGTCATGGTTGAGTTGCGCCACACCAATTTCAGGATCCAAGCTGACTCTCTCTTAAGCGGTTCTGTGGTCCAACGCCGTCAAGAATCAGTTCATCCCTGGCAGGTTTACCGACGGTTTAATATCGTTTTGCACAACTGATGCCATCGGGGCAACGACGCCCTGGCTTTTCAGCAGTTGGCCCATGTCGGCCTTGATACGGTACTGCGTATAGATGTGCAGGCTTTTGATCTGGGCCAAACGCTGCTGGGCGGTGAACAGTTCGTTCTCGCTGTCGAGCAGGTCGAGCAGTGTACGCTCACCCAGGCTGAACTGCTGCTGGTACGAGGTGCGCACCTTGGTGCTGCGGTCCACATACTGCTGCGCAATCGGCACCTGTTGGGTGGCGTTGTTGTAGGCGTTCCACGCCAGGCCCAGTTCTTCGTTCAACTGGCGCAGGGCGTTGTTGCGGATGTCCAGCGCCTGGGTAGCCTGGGAGGCTTTGGACTGCAAGCTGGCTTTGTCGCTGCCGCCGTTGAACAGGTTGAACTGCATGTTCAGCATCGCGGAGTAGCCATTGTCATGGCCTTCTTCACCGCCGATGTTGTTGTTGGCCGAGCGTTGCAGCACGGCGTCGAAGCGCGGGTAGAAGGTCGACTTGGCGGCTTCGTACTGCTTTTCGGCGGCGGCGATGTCCGATTCGGCCGAGCGCAGTACCGGGCTGTCGGCAACCATCTGGCGACGTGCGTCTTCCAGGCTGGCAGGCAGCTCGGTCACAACGCCCATTGGTTTTTCCAGTTGATCAGGCTCTTTGCCGACCACGCTCAAAAAGTTGGTGTTGGCGTCGGCCAGGTTGGTCTGTTCGGTGATCAAGTTGTTTTGCGCTTGAGCCAGTCGGGCTTCGGCCTGGTCCATGTCCGCCATTCTGCCGACGCCACGGCTGGTGCGCAGTTTGATCTGGTCAAAAATGCGCTCGTGGCTTTTCAGGTTGTCTTGCGCCAGGTTCACCATCTCGCGGCGGGTCAGCACATCCAGGTACACCTGGGCGACCGTCAATGCGGTGCGTTCGGAGGTATTGAGCAGCGCATAGCCACGGGAATTAGCGGTGGCCTGTTGGCGGCCGACTTCATTAACAGTGCCGAAACCCTGGAACAGGTTTTGCTGAAGGCGAACGGTTGATTCGCCGCGGTTCAGGGTTTTCCAGTCATGGCTGTTGCTGGCGGCACGGGTAGAGGTGTTGTCGGAGCTTTCACGGCCGTAACCCCCCAACAAATCCACTTTAGGCAGGTAGCCGCCTTGGGCTTCGCGTACCTGATAGTCGGCGGCAATGCGCGCATTAATAGCTGCCTGGATCTCCGGGTGGTTTTCCACCGCAGTTTGCATCGCCTCTGGCAGGGTTTGGGCCTGGACGAAACTGGCGGCGAGAGCAAACGGCACAGCTTTAAAAAGGTGCAAACGCATTCTGATGTATCCCCGGGAGTGGTTGCCTTAAGCACGCAACAAAAGTGAAATCTTGCATTGGAATTGGCAACCGAAATGACTGCTTGTCATAGGGACCTGGTAGTCCAAACAGAAAGTCGTTAGCCGATTAAATATCAATGTGACATTACCCGGCGGATTGTTTAGGATGGCGCCAAATAGGTCAATACCTTGACGGAAAAGTAATTTGCTGAACCAAACAACAAATTATTGACGCCAAATTTTCCACACAAATTTTAAGTACTCCAGCTATCGAATCGGCATAGGTAATGAGGCCGGTCTCCATGATGGATACCCCTGATCGGTAATACACGGAGAGTCTTTTATGAGCAGCGTTGCGGTCGTCAAAAGCATTGTCGGTCAAGTGTTCGCGGTTTCCCCGGAAGGGATTCGTCGCCTGCTTGTAGAAGGGGATCGCCTGCTGTCGGGTGAGCAAGTCGATACCGGCGCATCGGGCGCTGTGTCTCTGGAATTGGCCGACGGCCGTACCATCGACTTGGGGCGTGATACTCAGTGGAGCGCCAACGCCCCTGATTCGGTCACCGATCTCAGCGCCGCCACCGCGCAAGCCGCACCCTCCGTTGCCGAACTGCAGCAAGCCATCGCGGCTGGCGCCGACCCGACCCAAGACCTGGAAGCCACCGCCGCCGGCCAAACCGCCGCAGGTGCTGAAGGTTCTGCTGGCGGTAGCCACAGTTTTGTCGTGCTGGAGGCCACCGCAGGTGTGGTCGACCCAACCATCGGCTACCCAACCACCGGCCTGAACGCTGGTGATGCCGTCGTCACGACCGAAACGGGTGCTGACAACAATGGCGTCGATCCGCGCAACGTCACCATCACCCTGACCGCCACGCCGAGCATCACCGAAGCGGGCGGCGTTGTCGTTTACACCGTATTTATCACCCAGGCACCGACCAGCGACCTGACCGTTACCCTGTCCAACGGCCTCTCCGTTGTGATCGCTGCAGGCCAAACCTCGGGCGTGCTGAACGTCACGTTCGCGGGCAACGACACGCCTTACCTGGACGCCTCGTCGATCTCTGCGACCATCACCGGCACCTCCGGCGGCGGCAACCTGATCATCACCACTGACCCGGCGCCAGCGGTTACCCAGATCAACGACACCATCGACACCACCACCGTCACGCTGACCGCGACCCCGTCGGTGAATGAAGGCGGCCAGATCGTCTACACCGCGACCGTAACCAACCCGGCGCAGACCGACGTCGTCATCAAGCTGTCCAACAACACCACCATCACCATCGAGGCCGGTAAATCCTCCGGCACGGTCAGTGTCGACACGCCTGCCAACCTGGCGGACGGCAAAGACCTGAGCGTCAGCGTCACGATCACCGGCGCGACCGGTGGCAACTACGAAGACCTGGCGATCAACCCGGCGCCAGCAACTTCCACCGTGGTGGCTGTTGATGATCCGAGTGTATTGCAGCCGGATACCAACACAATCGCCGAAGATAGCGTCGCCATTGGCAACGTGCTGAGTAACGACAGCGACATCGACAACGTGTTGAGCGTGGCCACCTTCCAAGTGGGCGGCAACACCTACAACGCCGGTCAAACTGCCAATATCGTAGGCGTAGGTAGCATTACCATCGGTGCCGATGGCGCCTACACCTTTACCCCGGTCAAGGATTACAACGGTGAAGTGCCAACCATTGGCTACACCACCAACACCGGCTCCAGCAGCACGCTGAATGTGACGGTGACGCCGGTGAATGACGCACCGGTGATCGAAGTGACCGGCAACACTCTGGTCGAAAACACCGCGGTCGCCGGCACTGTGGCGGGCACCTTTGTGGCCCGCGATGCAGAAACGCCAGCTGACCAGCTGAAAATCGCGTTTACGGGCGACAGCAACAAAGACGGTTACTACGCCATCGTCGACAACAATGTCGTGCTGACCCAAAAGGGCGCGGATTTTGTGAATGCCGGCAATCAACTGCCGAAGATCGACCTGACCGTTACCGACCCAGAAGGCCTGAACTCCAGCAACAACGCCCAGCCGACCGTCACCCTGCAAAACGACGTGCCGGTGATTGAGGTTGTTGCCAATACCATCGTTGAAGACACTGCTACAGCAGGTACCGTCGCCGGTACCTTCACCGCAACCGACGAAGAGACTCCACGTGCAGGCCTGACCATCACCTTCACGCCGGGCACCAACGCTGCTGGCTACTACGCCATCGAC